>DASUGE010000434.1:0-4958 GCA_036274215.1 Polyangiaceae bacterium
GAGAGTGGCAGGGCGTCTACTTCAGCCCCCTCTACGGCTACCTCCACATCGTCACGGACGGGAAGGCCTGTAACGGCGGCTGGCGCACGGCGGCCGGCGACGCCTTCGGCGAGCTCCACGGCGAGATCGACGGCAACCTCCTCAAGTACGAGTGGAAGGAGCGTCGCATCGGTGCCGTCGGCGCGGATGCCGTCAAGAAGGGCAAAGGCTACTTCGTCTACAGGATCCCGAAGGAGGGCGAGGCCCACGAGATCAAGGGCGAGTGGGGTCTCGGCGACAACGAGGCCGGCAACTCCTGGCAGGCCGTGAAGCAGAAGAACATGCCGCCGGATCTCAAGGCAGTGCAGTCCGACGAGTACGAAGGCCGCGTGACGGGCGGCGGCTGGGACTCGGGCGAGGGCGACAAAGAAGGCGGCGACTCCGACAAGCCCGCCGACGACTCGAAGTAAGTCCTTGTCAGAGCAAGCTTTACAAGGCGCGGGGCCGCGCGGCGAAGCCGCACTTGGCCTCGAATGGCGCGAGCCCCCCATCTTCGAGCGCGGTGCCCCCGGTCGCTCGGCGGTATCGCTCGGTCCGAGCGACGTCCCCGACGTGGACCTCGGGCAGGCGCTCGGCGCGCTCGCGCGGAGCGAGCCCGCGGGCTTACCCGAAGTGAGCGAGCCGGAAGCGGTGCGTCACTTCGTGCGGCTCAGCCAGTGGAACTTCAGCATCGATACCCAGTTCTACCCGCTCGGCTCGTGCACGATGAAGCACAACCCGAAGGTGAACGAGTGGGCGGCGCGCCTGCCGGGCTTCGCTCAGGCGCACCCGTTCATGCCGCCGCACCTGATCCCGGGTGCGCTCGAGCTGATGGTCGCCCTGCAGGAAGAGATCGCCGAGATCACCGGCATGGACGGCGTCTGCCTCCAGCCCGCGGCGGGCGCTCAGGGCGAGCTCACGGGGCTCATGATGATCCGCGCCTGCCATCAGTCGAAGGGCCGCGCCCCGCGCAAGGTGTTCATCCCGGATAGCGCGCACGGCACGAACCCCGCGAGCTCGACGCTGAACGGCTTCGAGTCGGTCGCGTTCCCGTCCGGCCCCGCCGGCGTGGTCGAGCCGGAGACGCTGGTGCGCGCGCTCGATGCCGCGCCAGGCGACGTCGCCGCGCTGATGATGACGAATCCGAACACGCTCGGCCTCTACGAGCAGGCGATGCCGAAGCTCACCGAGCTCGTGCATGCCCGCGGCGGCCTCGTGTACGGCGACGGCGCGAACATGAACGCCGTGCTCGGCCGCGCGCGCCCGGGCGACGCCGGCGTCGACGTGATTCAGCTGAACCTTCACAAGACGTTCACGACGCCGCACGGCGGCGGCGGTCCCGGCTCCGGCCCGGTCGCGTTCAAGGCCGAGCTCGCTCCGTTCCAGCCGATTCCGGTCGTGCGCCGCGAAGGCGGGCGCGCGATCGTCGACGCCGACCGTCCCGCGAGCGTCGGCCGCGTGCGCTCGTTCTTCGGCAACTTCGGGATGATGGTGCGCGCTTACGCGTACATGCGTGAGCTCGGCCCCGAGGGACTCGCGCAGGTTTCGAATCTCGCCGTGCTGAACGCCCGCTACGTCGCGGCGCGTCTCGCCGCGCACTACCCGCTCGCGTACTCGACGCCCGCGCTCCACGAAGCGGTCTTCACCGATCGCGAGCTCGAGGCAGCGACTGGCGTGAAGACGCTCGACATCGCCAAGCGCCTCATCGATTACGGCGTGCACCCGCCCACGGTGTACTTCCCGCTCGTCGTGCGCGGCGCACTGATGATCGAGCCGACGGAAACCGAGACGAAGCAAACGCTCGACGCCTTCGTCGAGGCGATGGTGTCGATCGCCCGCGAAGCGCGCGAGACGCCGGAGCTCGTGAAGCAAGCGCCCCATGCGACGCGCCTCGGACGACTCGACGAAGCGCGCGCCGCCCGCAAGCCGCGGCTGCGCTGGACGCGCGAAGGCGCCTAAAACCGCCGTTCGGCGGGTGAAGGCCGCGCAACACGGTCCGGACGGCGTCGCACGAGCGGCGTCAGGGCGCGCCGCAGGCCAGCCATTCGCCGAGCTTCTGACGTTCGCTCGTCGGCGGCCGCGGGTCCGAGGGTGGCATCTCGTGGTTCACGACCTCGACGCTGGCGGCGGCCATCAGGTCGATCTGCGACTGGTGAGCGCGCACGCTGTTCACGTCGTCCCAGTTGTAGCCGTCGGGCGCGCCGTTCCGCGCGTCGCCCTCCCGCGTCTTGCTGTGGCACCGGGTGCAGTAGCTCGCGAAGAAGTCGCTGGCCCACGCTTCATAAGTGAGCTTCGAGCCGGCTGGGCAGACGGAGTCGGTCGGGACGCCCGAAAGCACGGGCTCTTTCGGGGGCTCCGGATCGGAGCAGGCGGCGAATCCGCCCGATAACCCCAGGAGGAGGAGTCGGAACCCGCGCGTCGGCCAGCGTCCTACACGCCAAAAGCTTTGCAAATAGCGTCCAGCGACGCGGGACGCGTCCAGGGTTGCTGCGGTCTTCGTCACCAAAAAGACTTTCTTGAGTGGAGGGGCCGCCGGCGGGCCCGAGGCCGCGTCCCTTGCCGGAAACAAGCCCGGGTACGCGCAGCATTCGAGTAGCACGGCACGAACCGGTTCCCGAAATTCGACTCAAAAGCGGGGGCGGCGTTTTGACAGTCGGCGCCCCCAGCGTAACATGGGACCTTCTGGTGGCACATTCGCCCGTCAAAATCGGTGAGGTGATCAGCGGCCGAGACCGTGTGGATCGACTCCTGGGAGCCGGCAGCATGGGCTTCGTCGTCGCCGCCTGGCACCTCGAGCTCGATCAGCCAGTCGCGCTGAAGCTTTTGAACCCTGACGTTTTCGAGCAGGGCGAGGCCACCATGCGCTTTCGGCGCGAGGTGCGCGCAGCCGCCCGCATCAAGAGCGAGCACGTCTGCCGCGTCATCGACGTCGGGACGCTGGAGCACGGTGCTCCCTACATGGTGATGGAGCTCCTCGACGGCAATAACCTCGAGGAAGAGCTGCAGCAGCGCGGGCCGCTCCCCGTGCCGGAAGCCGTGCTCTACATCTTGGAAGCCGTGGAGGCGCTCGCCGAGGCGCACGCGGCCGGGATCATCCACCGCGATCTGAAGCCGGCGAACCTGTTCGTCGCGCGCCGCGCGGATCGGTCGCGGCTGCTCAAGGTGCTCGATTTCGGCATCTCGAAGTCGATGATCGAGAGCCAGTCGTCGCGCGACATGTCGCTCACGCGCACGGGCGTGATCATCGGCTCGCCGCTCTACATGTCGCCGGAGCAAATGCGCTCCACCAAGGACGCCGACGCGATCAGCGACGTGTGGGCGCTCGGGGCGATCCTGTTTCAGCTCATCACCGGTCGCCCCCCGTACGAAGGGGAAACCATTCCCGAGCTCTGCGCGAAGCTCTTCACGGAAGATGCCCCGCCGCCGAGCACGGTGCGCCAGGGCCTGCCCGGGAACCTCGATGTCGTCCTCCACCGCTCGCTCGCCCGCGACCCGGCGCGGCGCTACCAGAGCGTGGCGGAGCTCGGCGCGGCGCTCGTCGAGTTTGCGCCGCCGGCGGGTCGCGTCCACGTCGAGCGGGCGCGGCGCGTGCTTCAGGCTGCCGAAGGGCGGCGCCCGACCTCGACCGCGCCAGGACCGCTCGCCAGCGATTCTCCGACCATCCAGGCGTCCGTGTCGGCCGTGGCCCTCTGGGGACAGCTGAGCGGCAAGGAGCGCCGGCGCCGCTGGGCCATCCTGCTGGTCGCACTCGTCGTGCTCGCCCTCGGCGGCGTGGCCGTGCTCAAAATGGCGCCGCCATTCGCCGGGGAGGAAAAGGTCGCGCCGCTCGAAGCACCGCCCGTGCCGCCAGGCCCCGCCGCCGCGGCCGCCCCGCCCCCCGCCGTCCCCCTTGCCGAGCCCCTTGCCACGGCGGCTCCGGTGGAGCCCGTGCTCGCGCCAGCCGTGCCGCCTCCGAGCGCCACCGCTGCCGCGGAGCCTTCGGCAGTCGGAAAGCCGACGAACTTTACGGCTTCGCGCCCCCGACCGGTCGCGCCGCCGCCGCCGAAGCCCACCGCCACGGACTCCACGCTCTCCGACTTCGGCGGCCGTCGCTGAAGCCCGCGCCCTCCGTGCGGCCCCTCGAGGCGGCCGGCCGGTTCCGGCGCCGGGGCGCGAACGCGATATGCCGGTGAAACGAAGGAGATGATACGCTCCGCCGGCAAAATGACACGCTCTTCTGCGCTCGTTGGGGGGCTTCTAGGGTTGCTCGTTGCGCTCGGTACCGGGCACGCCGCGGCCGAAGCGTCCGCTTCGGACAAAGCATCCGCCGAAGCGCTCTTCGATGAAGCGCTGCGGGCGATGAAGGAGGGCCGCTACGCCGAAGCGTGCCCGAAGCTCGAGAACAGCCAGCGCATCGATCCCGGCGTCGGCACGCTGCTCTACCTCGGCGAATGCTACGAGAAGCTCGGCCGCACCGCGAGCGCGTGGGCGACGTTTCGCGAGGCGGCATCCGAAGCCGACGCCGCCGGACAGAGCAAGCGCGCGAAGGCGGCGCGTGATCGCTACGCGAAGCTCGAGCCGCAGCTCGCCTACCTCACGATCGAGGTCGCCGAGTCGACGCGCGCTCTGCCGGGCTTGCGCATCAAGCGCGACGGCGCCGACACGGGGCTCGGGATCATCGGCTCTGCGGTGCCCGCGGATCCCGGACCTTCGAAGATCGACGTCACGGCACCCGATCACGAATCCTTCTCGGTGACGGTGCGCGTGCAGCCCGGCGGACGTCAGACGGTTTTGATTCCGACGCTGGCCGTCGTGGAAGGGCCGCGCCCGGTCGACGCAGCCGTTCCGCTCGCGGCCGCGCCCCCGCCCGAGCAAAAGAACGACCAGGCGCCGGTCGCGCCGGCCGCGCCGGCCGCCGACGAAAACCCGGGCGGAACCCAGCGCGTCATCGGGCTCGTGCT
>DASUGE010000435.1:0-6744 GCA_036274215.1 Polyangiaceae bacterium
GCCTTTGTGCGTTTGACGCGGGCCAAGCTCACGAGTCATACTGGGGGTATGACCAGCGCCAAGGTCGCCGTCAGCCTGCCGCTCGTCGTCTTGGCCGACGCACGCCGTGCCGTGCGTGCTGGCCGCGCGGCGAGCCTCAGCGCCTACGTGGCGGACTCGATCGCGGAGCGAGTGAAGCTCGATGATCTCGAAGCGCTGTTGACGGAAATGCTGCTCGAGACGGGCGGTCCCCTGACGGCGCAGGAACGACGTTGGGCGGACAAGGCGCTTGGCGTGCGACCCAAACGAGTGGGCAAGAAGCCGCGCAAGGGCCGCTCCGCGTGAGCTGCTCATCACCGCTGTCTTTAGCGTTGAACACGCCCGCCGATTTCGCGTTTGGGCTTCGTTTTGGCTGCGCTCCGCTGCTCACGTACTCAAGTACGCTCCGCTGCGGTGCTCGCCAAAGCCTCGCCGAAACGCGAATTTGACGGGCGGGCGAGCTTGAGTGTCTGGCCATGGTGAACGGCCTCACGTTGGACTCAGGGGCCTTGATCGCTTTCGAGCGCGGTGACCGTCGCGTCGTCGCGCTATTGCGTCGAACGCTCGAAAATCGGCTCCAGATTTGCGTGCCCACCCCGGTCGTCGCGCAGGTCTGGCGCGACGGGCGCCACCAAGCTCGCCTGTCTCGGCTGCTTCGCGATCATCGCGTGCTCGTCGAACCGCTCGAGGATCAGCGCTCCCGTGCGGTCGGGCAGCTCCTCGGGGCGACGCGTACGACGGACATCGTGGACGCGGCCGTCGTCCTGTGTGCGAAGGCGCGCGGGCACGCGGTCGCGACGTCCGATAGCGGGGATCTCCGCCGACTTGCTCCCTCGTTGCGATTGATCCCCGTCTGAACCGGGGGGGCGCGCTACTCCGCCGCTGCGGGAACCGGCGCTCCGGCCTTCCTGAGGAACTTCGGGTTCACGCGCAGCAGGACGGCGGGCAGGAAGGCCACCGTGGCGGCGCTGCTCGTGACCATGGTGAGCGCGACGAGACAGCCGAGCAGGACGTGGACCTTGAAGAGCGAGAAGGTGAGGCAGAGGTAGCCGCCCGCGACGGCGCTCGCGACGTAGGTGATGGCTTTGCCGGAGGTGAGGAGCGCGGTGGCGGTGGCCTCGCGCAGGTCGCCCTTCTTGTCGAACTCCTCGCGCACGCGGAACAGGAAGTACACGGCGTAATCGGCGCCGATGCCGACGGCCATCGCCGAGATGGCCGCCGTGCCCATCGAGAGGAAGATGCCCGAAAGGCCCATCAGGCCGAGGTTCACGAGCGCGGCGGTGGCGAGCGGCAAGAGCACGAGGAAGCCGCCCGTGATCGAGCGCAGGAGCACGCTCGTGATCACCATCACCAGGATGGATATCTGAATCAGGTTGACGGTCTTGCCGTGCACCATCGTCTCGTTGAGCGCGATGGCGTTGGTGACTCCGCCACCCACGGTGGCTTTGACGGGGAGACCTTGGAACAGGCGCGCCGCTTCGTCCTGAACGGCGACCGTGAAGCCCTTCATCGAGCGGAAATCGTCGGTCTTCACGTAGGCGGTGATGACCGCGTTGCGGAAGTCCCGGTCGACCAAACGGCTCAAATCGTCGTCGTCGCCGGACATGGAGTAGAGGAGGAGCTGCTGCGCGACGAGCTCGGGCGTGTCCGGGAAGAGGTCGGGATGCTCGGGGTCGATCGCCTTTTGGATCTGCTTGAGCACGTCGACGATCGAGACGACCTTGCCGATGGGGAGCGGCTGGTGCTGGATGAACTTCGAGAGCTCGTCCATCTTCGCGAGCACCTTCGGGTCCTTGATCGCGTCGGTGGCGTTGCCCTCGATCAGGACCTGAATCACGCGCGTGCCGGCCATGCGCGAGTCGGCCATGCGGAACCCGTGCACGGGGCCGTTCGCCTCGAAGAACTGCGCGCCCAAGCTGTTGCCGGCCTGAAGCTTGAAGACGCCCACGCCGGCGACGGCGAGCAAGGCGATGAAGACCCAGAGGATCGGACCCTCCTTCTTGGCGCGCACCACGTCGGCGAGGCGTTCGAGGATGGTGTCGAAGATCTCCTTGTGCTGCTCGCGCTCCGCCTGCTCGGCCGTGGGGGGCGACATCAGGATTCGCACGGACGGAATGAAGGTCATCTCGACGATCAGCGCCGCGGTGATGCCGAAGGCCGTGCACAAGCCGAAGCTCTTGATCGAGGGCAGCCCGAATGCAGCGAGCGAGCCGAAGCTCAGGGCCGCGATGGCGCCCGCGGCGAGCATGACCGCGCCGACCTTCACGGTCGCTTCGACCACGGCGTTCGTGTTCTTTTGCTTGTCGGAGAGCTCGGGGTGCTCGCGCTTCTCGCGCGCGAACTCCTCGTAGAAGCGCTTGAGGATCTGGACCGAGTGACCGGCGCCGATCGCCAAGAGCAGGATCGGCGTCATGATGTTCCACGGGTCCATCGGCGCCTGGATCAGGCCCATCAGGCCGAGCGCCCAGATGACGCCCATGATCGCGGTCACGAGCGGCACGATCATGCCCTGGAGCGTGCGGAACGCGCGGTAGTGCAGGTAGCCGATCATCGCGAGCGCCACGAGGAAGAGCACGGCGACGCGGCGCGTGTATTGGAGCAGCCAGTAGAGGACGGAGGGCGCTCCCGCGCTCAGCACCTCGACGTTGGCTTCGCGCTCGGGCTCGAGGATCTTCTCGAGCGTGGGGTGGAGGCCCTTCGGGCCGCCGGCCTTCACGAAGTCGTCGAAGTCCGCCAGGATCGCGGTGGCGCGGCCGTCGTCGCTCACGAGCAGGCTCGTGAGGGCCTTGTTGCGGTCGACGCGCTTTCTGAACTCCGCCATCTCGGCGTCGTTCTCGGGCACCTTCTCGGCGAGCTGCTTCACCTCCAGCGCATCTTCGGTGCTGTTGATGTCCTTCATGCGCTTGGAGGTGAGCGAGATGACGCTTCCCTCCTTCACGCCGGGGATCTTCTCGATCGCATCCGTGATGCGCTTCACCTTGCCGATGATGGCCGGCGTGTAGACGGTGCCCGTCTTCGGGTACACGCCGATCACCGTCATGTATTTCCCGCCGAACTCCTTCTCGATGCGCTTGCCGACGATGACGAGCGGGTGGCCGGGCGGAATTTGCGCGTCGACGTCGATGTTCACCTTGAGCCGGCTGATGAAGAAGCCGAGCACGATGGTGATGAGCCCCACGAGGGCGATGACGACTCTGGGCGACGCGACGACGACGCTAACGTAGCGGCGGAGCATGGGAGGGCGACTCTGGTCGCATGAAGAGGCGCCCGTGGCAAGGCCGGGTCCGCACTGAGCGGACTCGGCCGCTCGCCAGTGTCATGCGAAGTATTCGCTGTGGGGGTGCGGCGCCGTTCGCCCGCTCACTCTTCGGGGGACGGGGTCCCGTACGCGGGCGCGGCGCCGTACAACGGCGCAGGGGTGCCACCGTCGAGATCCGGCGGGATGCCGTACGGTGGCTGAACATTGCCGCCGACACCACCCGAGCTCGCTCCGGCGCGACCGGCCGCACCCGCCTTGCCTCCGGCTCCGCCCGTTGCCGTGCCACCCGTGTTGAAGCCTGCTGAGCCGCCCATGGCCGGCAAGCCGTACATCGGCCCCACGGCTCCCACGCCGCCCATGCCTGCGGGAGGCGCGCCGTAGATGACCACTGCGCCGCCGAGCGCCCCCGAGCCGCCCATGGCTTGTGCGCCGCCGCGGCCGCCCTGCGATGACCCGCCCATCGTCGCGGAGCCGCCGTTCGAAGAGCCGCCCATTTGCGATGAGCCGCCCATTTGCGAGGAGCCGCCCATTTGCGACGAGCCGCCGCCGCCCTGATCGCTGCCGCCCGAGCCGCCCATCTGCGACGAGCCGCCCATCATCGACGTCGTGCCGCCCGACCCCTCGCCGTCGCCCTCGCTGCGTCCGGCGCAGGCGATGGCTACGGCGGCGCCCGCCATCGTTGCGTTGAACGCAAAGGTCGCCGCGCGTCCGAGGCGCTGTGTCGGCATCACCGGCGGCGGCGTGGCAGCGAGCTCGAGCCCGGTGCCGCAGAACGGACAGCTCTCTTCGCTCGTGCGCACGTGGCGCGAGCAGTTGGGGCAAGGAACCAAATGAGCCATCACGCGTCCTCCACCACGACTTCGAATGGAGCATAGTCGAAAGGCAGGCCCGGGGCGAGCCCGCGGGACACGAGCCGCTCGCGTTTGCCCTGTTTTTGGTGCTCTAGCGCGCGGTGGTGGCAATACGGATTATTTCCGGCACGCCCGAAAATCAGGAATGAAGTCCACGTGCAACCCGCTCGGCACTCGTCCGCGTAGTAGCAGGTGCGACAATAGCCCCACAGGTCCTCGACGGTGCGGTCGCGGGTGTAGCGGAGGGGCGCGCTTCGCTCCCAGATGTCGCGCAGCGAGTCGTCGCGGATGTTGCCGCCGGTCCACGCTTCGGTCGGGAGCGACGGACAGCCCTTGATCGCGCCGTCGGACTCGATGCCCATCGTGCTACGGCCCGCGCCGCAAGACGCACCGTGCCCGCGCGGCATGCCGCCCTTGAGCAGCGTTTCGTAAGGACCAAAGTAGCCGATGTTGTTGCCGGGCCAGAGCCGCACCTTGAGCTCGTCCATGCGCCCCTTGAGGCGCGCGAGCAGCGGAAAGAACTCGAGCAGATCGTACGGTTGCAGGAGCACGTCGGGCTCGTCGGCGGCGCGGCCCATCGGCACGGTGAGCTGGATCTGCCAGCTGTGGATCCCGGCGGCGGCGATGACCTCGAGCAACTCGGGGAGCTCGGGCATGCTCAAGCGGTTGATCTGCGTGTTGGTGGCGACGCGAATGCCGGCTTCGCGCAAATTGCGGAGCGCGGCGACACCGGCGCGGAACGAGCCGTCGAGGGCACGGAGCCGATCGTGCGTCGCCTCGAGCCCGTCGAGCGAGATGCTGACGCTCTCGAGGCCCGCCGCTTTCGCCGCTCGCGCGAGCTCCGGCGTGATCCCGCGACCGCCGCTCGTCATCGTGGCGCTCATGCCGTGGGCACGAATCGCCCGCACGATCTCGAGCCAGTCGTCGCGCAGGTACGCCTCGCCGCCGATGAGCGTGACCTCCTTCACGCCGAGCTCGGCCATCTGCCGCACGAGATCGAGCGCTTCGGCCGTCGTGAGCTCGTCGTCGCGCGCGCGACCGGCTCGCGACCCGCAGTGCCGGCACGTGAGATCGCACTTCAACGTGACCTCCCACACGACGTAAACGGGGCTCGTCTGCTGATCGAGCGGACGGGATTCGTCGGCGAGCGGAAGGCGCCGTCGCCCCGGGGGCGCATGCGGCGCGATCGGCAGGTGGCGGGGTCGCGGCCGCTCGAGCAGGTCCCGACGCTCGTCGGGGTTCAAGAGGTCGGGGCCGCGCTCGCTCATCGCGTTTAGTTTGACCCGAGAAGGGCCGAGATGCGCGACGGAAGGCCGCCGCCGCCGGTTTCCGAGCCATGATGATAGCATGGGCCGCGATGAGCCTGGATCCGGCCCTCGATCAGCTCTCCCGCGACGAGCTCGTGGAGCGCGCCCGTGCGCTCGGTGCGCGTCGCCCGGAGGTCATGACGCGCGTCGAGCTCCGCGACGAGATCGTACGCTTGAGCGAAACGGACCCTCTTGCTCGGCGACGATCGCGCGGCTGGCTCGGCGTGGCGCGCGATCTCGTCGCGAGCGTCATGGACGCGGGACTCAACCTGCCGGGTGCTGCCGCCGCGATTCGCGGCGACGCGCGCCCCGCGGAGGAGACGACGGGACCACCGCCCGTTGCGACGCTGACGCTCGCCGAGATTTACCTCGCGCAGGGTCACATCGAGCGCGCCCTCGCGACGCTCGAGGAGGTGCTCGTCGCCGAGCCGGAGCACGCCGCGGCGCTCGCTTTGCGCGAGCGCATCACGAACGAGCGCTCGAGCGCCGCGGCGCGGCGCCGCCCCGTTCCGCCGCCAGAGCCGAGCGACGACGACGACGATGCCGACGAGCCCGTGCCGGCACCCGCGCCCTTTGCGCCGTCGCTCGAGCAGCCGTCTTTCGTCGCGTCCGTGGAAGCGCCCGAGGCGACGCGCTCGCCCGAAATGGTGCCGCCCACGGTCGAGCCCGTGGTCGCCGCGGCGTCGCCAGCGGCCGCCGAGCCCGAGCCGGAAGCTCAACCGGCGCCGGCCCCTCCGCCCGAGCCCACGGGCACCATCGACGCGAGCTGGACGGACGCGGAGTCCTCGGCGGTCGGGTCCCAGCCGGTCCCGACGCTGGCCGCTCCGCCCGTGTTGGACGACGCCGAGCCCGAGCCCGGCGCGCTCGCAGCGCGCCCGGAGTGCGCGCTGCTCGCGTGCAACGGCAGCATCGAGGGGCTTTACTCGCTGCCGCCTGGTACGCGTGGCGTGGTGCTCCGGGTGGCGTGGTTCGTCCCGGGCCACGACGGTCCGAGCACGGGAACGCTCGATGTGCCGGTCGATCCGCTGCACACGCGTGTCGCGCTGCCGCTGGCGCCGCCCGGTGCGCACGTTCGCGCGGCGCTCGGCACGGGCGCGGGCGCGAGCTTTCAGCCGCTTGCGGTGGCCTGGGTGTATCGCGCCGAGGCTTCGACGCTGTCGGTGGCTTTCGCGCCGCCCGAGGGTGAGTCGGCGTTCCTTCGCGCCGAGGCGCAAGCCATCGCGAGCGCGTAGCGCGGCGAACCCGGCTCGACGCAACCCGACACGCTCGCGACCGACCGCTCCGGCGTGAGGCCACTCGCGTCCGCTCC
>DASUGE010000436.1:0-22705 GCA_036274215.1 Polyangiaceae bacterium
GGTGACGCCACGGAACCAGCGACGGGGGTGTTCCAGCGAGGGTGGAGAGGTGCCGAACAGGAACCAGCCTGACCTGCTCGGCATTCCAGCATATAATCGCCGGACGCCCCCCGTCAGACCTACGACGGCGGTGCGGCTCCCACATGCCCCTACCTCCCCGATCGGGTCTCTATGATCCTCAGTTCGAGCACGACGCCTGCGGCGTCGGGTTCGTGGCGCAAACCAACGGCCAAGCGAGCCACGATATCGTCAAGAAGGGGATCGATATCTTGCTCAACCTCGTGCATCGCGGCGCGTGCGGCTGCGATCCACTGACGGGCGACGGCGCCGGCATTCTGCTCCAGCTGCCGGATCCGTTCTTCCGGCGCGAGTGTGAAGCGAGCGACGTCGAGCTGCCCGAAGCGGGCAAGTACGCCGTCGGCTGCGTGTTCCTCCCGCGCGACAAGCACGACCGCCGTCGCTGCATGCACATTCTCGAAGACAAGATCTTCGGCACGGGTCAGCGGCTCATCGGCTGGCGCGACGTGCGCGTGAACGAGAACGCGCTCGGCCCGATGGCTCGCGCGAGCGCTCCCATCATCAAGCAGGTGTTCATCGGCTCGACGGCGGACGACGAGGCGACGTTCGAGCGCAAGCTGTTCGTGATCCGCAAGTGGGCGGAGCGCACGGTGCGCGAAAGCAACATGGCCGGCCGTGGCTCGTTCTTCATCCCGAGCCTGTCGTCGCGCACCATCGTCTACAAGGGCCTGCTGCTCGCCGAGCAGCTCGCGGGCTTCTACACGGAGCTCACCGACCCCACGATGGTGAGCGCGCTCGCGATGGTGCACCAGCGCTTCAGCACCAACACGTTCCCGACCTGGGAGCTCGCGCAGCCTTTCCGCATGATCGCCCACAACGGCGAGATCAACACCGTGCGCGGCAACGCCGCGTGGATGAGCGCGCGCGAGCAGCTCTTCGACGAAGAGGTGTTCGGCGAGGACGTCCGGCTGATCATGCCGATCATCGCGCCGGGCGGCTCCGATTCGGCGCAGCTCGACAACGTGGCCGAGCTGCTCGTGCACGCGGGGCGCTCCCTGCCGCACGTGATGATGATGCTCGTGCCCGAAGCGTGGCAGAACGACGATCAGATGTCGCAGCGCAAGCGCGACTTCTACGAATACCACTCGTGCTTGATCGAGCCGTGGGACGGCCCGGCCGCGTTGTCGTTCACGGACGGCAAGCGCATCGGCGGCATCTTGGACCGGAACGGCCTGCGCCCCGCACGCTGGACCGTGACGAAGGACGGCCTCGTCGTCGTCGCGTCGGAGACGGGCGTGCTCGACATCCCGCCGGAGAACGTCGAGCGCAAGGGCCGGCTCGAGCCGGGCCGCATGTTCCTGGTCGACACGGAAGCCGGTCGCATCGTCGAAGACGAAGAGATCAAGGACGAGATCGCGCGCCGCAAGCCCTACGGGCGCTGGCTGCGCGAGAACAAGATCCTGCTCAGCGAGATCGACGCGTCCCCGCCCTCGGCGACGCGGCGCGAGCACGCCTCGCTCCTCCAGCGCCAGAAGGCCTTCGGCTACACGGAGGAGGATTTGCGCATGCTCTTGGCGCCGATGGCCGAGAAGGGCGAGGAGGCGACGGGCTCGATGGGCACGGACACGCCGCTCGCCGTTTTGAGCGACGAGCCGCAGCTGCTCTTCAACTACTTCAAGCAGCACTTCGCCCAGGTGACGAACCCCGCGATCGATCCGATCCGCGAGGAGCTCGTCATGAGCTTGAAGCAGTACATCGGCGGTGAAGCGCAGCTCCTGCTCGAGCTGCCCGATCACGCGCAGATGCTCGAGCTCGAGCGTCCCATCCTCACGAACACCGACCTCGCCAAGCTGCGCGAGACGCACCTCCAGCAGGTGCGCCAGCCGCCCACCTTGAAGATGCTGTATCCCGTGGCCGAAGGCGGCGCCGGGCTCAAGGCGGCCCTCGACGAGCTCTGCCGTGAAGCGTCGCAGGCCGTGCACGAGGGGCAGAGCCTCGTGATTCTGTCCGATCGCGGCTCCAACGCGGAGTACGCCCCGGTACCGAGCCTGCTCGGCCTCGGCGCCGTGCACCACCACTTGATGCGCAACGGCACGCGCATGCGCATCGGCATCATCGTGGAGACGGGCGAAGCGCGCGAGGTGCACCATTTCGCGCTGCTCGTCGGCTACGGCGCGGGCGCGGTGAACCCGTACCTCGCGTTCGAGACCATCGACCACCTCTTGAGCTCGGGCAGCTACCCGGGGCTCAAGGATCAGGAAACCGCCCGCAAGAAATACGTGAAGGCGCTCGACAAGGGCTTGCTCAAGGTCATGAGCAAGATGGGCATCAGCACCGTGCAGAGCTACCACGGCGCCCAAATCTTCGAAGCGATCGGGCTCTCGCCCGAGGTCATCGACCGCTACTTCACGGGCACGGCGTCACGCATCTCCGGCATCGACCTCGACGTGATCGCGGAAGAATCCCGGCGCCGCCACCAGAAGGCCTACCCGCAGGTGACGCAGCCGAGCCCGCTGCTCGACCTGGGCGGGCAGTACCACTACCGCGCGCAAGGCGAGCGCCACCTCTGGAACCCGACGACGGTCGCGAAGCTCCAGCACGCCGTCCGCGCCGAAGACGCGAAGAGCTACGAGGAGTACTCGCGCGCCATCAACACGGCGGCCGAGGGCGCCATCACGCTCCGCGGCCTCTGGGAGTTCGTGCCCGGGTCCACGCCCGTGCCGCTCGAGGAGGTCGAGCCCGCGACGGAGATCGTCAAACGTTTCGCGACGGGCGCGATGAGCTTCGGCTCGATCAGCGCGGAAGCCCACGAAAACCTCGCAATCGCGATGAATCGCATCGGCGGGAAGAGCAACACCGGCGAAGGCGGCGAGCGCGAGGAGCGCTACGCGCGCGACCCGAACGGCGACTGGCGCAGGAGCGCCATCAAGCAGGTCGCCTCGGCGCGCTTCGGCGTGACGACCGACTACCTCGTCAACGCCGACGAGCTCCAGATCAAGGTCGCGCAGGGCGCCAAGCCCGGCGAAGGCGGGCAGCTCCCCGGTCACAAGGTGGACGCGATCATCGCGAAGACGCGCCACTCGACGCCGGGTGTGACGCTCATCTCTCCCCCGCCCCACCACGACATCTACTCAATCGAGGATCTCGCGCAGCTCATCTTCGACCTGAAGATGACGAACCCGCGGGCGCGCATCAGCGTGAAGCTCGTGGCCGAGGCCGGCGTCGGCACGGTTGCCGCGGGCGTCGCCAAGGCGCACGCGGACGTGATCCTCATCGCGGGCCACGACGGGGGCACGGGCGCTTCGCCGCTCACCTCGATCAAGCACGCGGGCGTTCCGTGGGAGCTCGGCATCGCCGAGACGCACCAGACGCTCGTGAACAACGACCTCCGAAGCCGCGTGGTTCTGCAGGCGGACGGCCAAATGCGCACCGGGCGCGACGTCATCATTGCGGCGCTGCTCGGCGCTGAGGAGTTCGGCTTCGCCACGGCGCCGCTCGTCGCGAGCGGGTGCATCATGATGCGCAAGTGCCACCTCAACACCTGCCCCGTGGGTATCGCCACGCAGGATCCGGTGCTGCGCGCCAAGTTCTCCGGCAAGCCGGAGCACGTGATCCGCTTCATGTTCTACGTCGCCGAAGAAGTACGCACGCTGATGGCGTCGCTCGGCTTCCGCACCATGAACGAGATGGTGGGTCGAGCCGACAAGCTCCGCGCGCGCGCGGGCAGCGGCAACTGGAAGGCCGAGCGGCTCGACTTCTCGGACGTGCTTCACGTGGCGGCGCCGCGCCCCGGCGTCGGCCTCTACAAGTGCATTCCGCAGGACCACGGCCTCGAGAAGGCGCTCGACAACAAGCTCCTCGAGCTCTGCGAGCCCGCGCTCGCGCGCAAGGAGCCCGTGAGCCACAGCCTGGCGATCAAGAACGTCGATCGCACTGTCGGCGCGATGCTCGCGGGCGAGGTGGCTCGGCGCCATGGTCGCAACGGCCTGCCGCCCGGCACCATCGAGCTCAAATTCACGGGCTCGGCGGGGCAGAGCTTCGGCGCGTTCATCACGAACGGCATCACGCTCGAGCTCGAGGGCGACGGCAACGATTACGTCGGCAAGGGCATGGCGGGCGGCACCATCGTCGTCCGCGCGCCCGAAACAGCGACCTTCCGCGCGGAAGAGAACATCCTGATCGGCAACGTGGCGCTCTACGGCGCCACCGCCGGCAAGGCCTTCTTCGCGGGCCGCGCGGGCGAGCGCTTCTCGGTGCGCAACAGCGGCGCCACCGCCGTCGTCGAAGGCGTCGGCGATCACTGCTGCGAGTACATGACGGGCGGTCGCGTGCTCGTGCTCGGTCGCACCGGGCGTAACTTCGCCGCCGGCATGAGCGGCGGCTACGCCTACGTGTTCGACGAGACGGGCGACTTCGAAAAGCGCTGCAACCTCGGCATGGTCGAACTCGAGGCGCTGAGCGCCGAAGACGCCGCCTTCGTCGCCGCGCTGATGGAGGAGCACCGCGACAACACCGGTAGCCGGCG
The DNA here is from genome assembly GCA_036274215.1 of Polyangiaceae bacterium. Taxonomy (GTDB): domain Bacteria; phylum Myxococcota_A; class Polyangia; order Polyangiales; family Polyangiaceae; genus PMG-095. The sequence goes on from DASUGE010000436.1 coordinate 4,544, forward strand.
CGCCGCGTCGCTGCTCGCCGATTGGGAGAAGACGTTGACGCGCATGCTCAAGGTCGTGCCGCTCGAGTACCGCCGCGTGCTCGAAGAGCTGTCGCGGGCCCGGGAAAAGTCCGCGGCGAGCCACGCCCTCCCCGTGCTACAGACGGCGGGAAAGTAGATCGCCGTGGGTAAAGTCACTGGTTTTCTCGAGTTCGAGCGCACCGATCCGTCGAAGCGCGCCGTCACCGAGCGCGTGCGCGACTACCGGGAGTTCGAGCTTCCGATCGTGCAGGAGGAGCTCGTCAAGCAAGGCGCGCGCTGCATGGATTGCGGCATCCCCTTCTGCAACACCGGCTGTCCGCTCGGGAACCTGATCCCCGACTGGAACGACCACGTCTACAAGAACGAGCCGAAGCTCGCGAGCATCTCTCTGCACTCGACGAACAACTTCCCGGAGGTCACGGGTCGCATCTGCCCGGCTCCGTGCGAGGCAGCGTGCGTGCTCGGCATCAACGACGACCCGGTGAGCATCAAGCTCATCGAGCGCAGCATCGCGGACCGCGCGTTCGCCGAGAACTTCGTGCAGCCGATCCTGCCGAAGTCGAAGACCGGCAAGACGGTCGCCGTCGTCGGGTCCGGCCCGGCCGGGCTCGCCGCCGCGCAGCAGCTCGCGCGCGTCGGCCACAGCGTCACGCTCTACGAGCGCGACGATCGCCTGGGAGGCCTGCTTACCTACGGGATCCCGGATTTCAAGCTCGAAAAGTCGATCGTCGAGCGCCGCATCGAGCAGATGCGCGCCGAGGGCGTCGAGTTCCGAACCTCGGCCGACATCGGTGGCAGCATCACGGGCCAGGACTTGCGCAGCAAGCACGACGCCGTGCTGCTCGCGATCGGCTCGCGCAAACCGCGCGACCTCCCCGTTCCGGGACGCGAGCTCGCTGGCGTCCACTACGCGATGGATTTTCTGACACAGCAGAATCGCCGCGTCGCCGGCGACACGGTGCCCGACGCGGGCGCGATTCTCGCCACCGGAAAGAACGTCATCGTCATCGGCGGCGGCGACACCGGCAGCGACTGCATCGGCACGTCACACCGGCAAGGCGCGAAGAGCGTCACGAGCTTCGAAATCATGCCGCGTCCGCCGGAGGAGCGCGCCGCCTCGACGCCCTGGCCGCAGTGGCCGCTCATGCTGCGCACCTCGAGCTCGCACGAGGAAGGCGGCGCCCGCGACTGGAGCGTCTCTACGGAGCGCATCACGGGCAACGGCCGCGTCGAAGCCTTGCACTGCGTGCGCGTCGAATTCCGCGCCGGAAAGTTCGAGCGCGTCGCGGGCAGCGAATTCACGCTGCCGGCCGAGCTCGTGCTCCTGGCGATGGGCTTCGTTCATCCGGAGCGCGAAGGCGTCGTGGAGCAGCTCGGCGTCGACCTCGACGCGCGCGGCAACGTCCGCATCGACAAGGCGTTCATGTCGAGCGTGCCGGGCGTGTTCGCAGCGGGCGATTGCCAGCGCGGTCAGTCGCTCGTCGTGTGGGCGATCGCCGACGGACGCCGCGCGGCACGCGGCGTCGACCAGTACCTGATGGGCCATTCGGAACTCTGAGCCGCGGGCGCGGGCTCGTGGCACTGTCTCTTACGGGGCACGGGCACGTGCCCACGGCCTCGGTTTGACCTCAAACGGTTACTGGTTCACCATGACGAAGTCGCGTCTCCACGGGTGATCGCGGCCGGCTCACGACGATCATGCGGATCACCGGCAAGACTCCCTGGCTATTTGCCACCGCACTCGGCGCCGCGGTGGCGTGCGGTGGCGTCAGCGATGAAAATTTCTACGACGGTCCCCAAAAGCGCGTCACCTCCAAGGGTGGCGGCGCAGGGGTAGGTGCCGGCGCCGGCGGCAGCGCAGGACAGGCGCCGTCCGTCGGCGGCAGCACGGGCGCGAGCGGCGGCTCCGTCTCGACGGTGGGCGGCTCGAGCGCGACCGGGGGCGACACGACGAGCGGCGGCTCGGGCGGTAGCGGCAACATGTCCGCGACGGGTGGGAGCGGCGATGCTCCCGCGGTGGGCGGCACCGATCCCGGCGTGGGTGGCACCCCTCCAGCCGTGGGCGGCACGATGGGCGACGCGGGCGCGGGCGACGCGCCGAGCGGCGGGACCGGCGGCGATGTATCCCCCGGCGGCATGGGCGGCTCGAGCCCGATGGCGGGCACGGGTGGCACGGCGGGCATGGGCGGCATGGCCGTCGGCGGCGCGGGCGGCGCGGGCGCGGGCGGCGCGGGCGCGGGCGGCAAGGGTGGCCGCGGCGGTCGCGGCGGCAGCGGCAACGACTGCGAGATGCGGCTCAAGCAGATCGAGGACAAGCTCACGGCCGCTCAAACGTGTGACCGCTCGACCGACGCGAGCTGCCTCGGCTTCGTCGACGACGAATGCGGCTGCCCGGTCCCGGTGAACAACCCCAACTCCGCGGCCTCGAAAGCCTACCGTGCCGCGATCGAGGATGCCGCCGGCTGCATCGCGTGCACGGCGGCTCTCTGTGCAGAGCCCGACGGCTCGTACTGTCAGGGTAGCGGCCCAGGCGACGGCCACTGCGTTGCCTCGCAGTTCGGCACTCGCTGACGCGCCGGCGATTTATCCAAATAATCCCGAAGGATACGCGAGCAGCACTCCGCCTCCCACGCCGCGGCTGAGCAGGGCGATACTCATGGGTGTGACGACCAAGCGAAGCGACGCCGGGCCCCCGCGCGCGATGGAGACGTCGGTGCCCGAAATCAAGATCGGCTACACGCCGGCAGGACGGGACACGCTCGATGCCATCACGCACGAGCTCGTGCCGGTGCCGGTGCCGGCGATCGTGCCGCGCGAGAGCTCGAGCCCGGAGATCACGGTGCGCGAAGGCACGATCGAGCGCGACACGCTCGCCGCGATCATGGAGGAGGCCGGCGCGACGTCCGACGCCGAAGCGACGCCGCTCGTCAACGCTCCGGCCGCGCCGCTGTCGCAACGCTTCGCGGCGGGCGCGCAGCCGGGGCTCGAAATCTTCGAGATGGTGACGTACGTGCTGCGCGGCACGGACGTGGCTCGCCTCGCAACCGACGCCTCACGTCGCGCCTTCGTCGAAGAGAACCTGCTTTCGCGCCTGCCCGTGAAGTCGATGGCCGACGTCGATCGCATCGACGTGACGCCCTGGACGATCCAGGGCACGCTCGTCGTGCGCGTGTGGTGCCGCGCGCTGCCGAAGCGCTAGCCGGCTTGGATGCCGGCGCTGATGCGCTGCCGCACGACGTCCATCAGCTCGCGCATGCCGGCGCCGGGGTAATCGCGCGGATCGATGGGCGCGCCGATCGAGACCCGAACACTCTCGCCGTCGCTCACGTGCGTGCCGCGCGCGGGGAGCACCCGCTCCGTTCCGAGCACCGCGATCGGCAAGATGCGAGCTTGTGCACCGACCGCAAGGTGAAAGCCCCCCTTCTTGAACGGGCCGAGCTCGCCGCCGGTGCCGCGCGTGCCCTCGGGCGCGATCCAGATGCTCGTGCCGGCGCGCACGGCGTCGCGCGCGCGGTCGAGGCTGCGCATGGCGGCGATGCGATTGGAGCGATTCACCTCGACGAACCCGGCGGCGCGCATCGCGCCCGCCCAGATGGGCACGCGGAAGAGCTCCGTCTTCGCAACCATGCGCAGGCGGCGCGGGCGCAAAGCCTGGAACAGCACGGGGATGTCGTAGTGCGAGCGGTGGTTCGACATCACGACGAACGCCTCGTTGCCGGGGATCTGCTCGAGCCCCGACACGTCGATCGCGATCCGCGCGTAGCGCACGAGCGCCGCCGACCAGCTGTCGAGGCGCGCGTCACAGACCGGCGTCGTCACCCGGCCGAGCGCGCTGTCGATCACGGTCGGGACGCAGATGCGTAGCGTGTGGTACGCCGCGTTCGCCAGGTGGCGGAGCGTCATGGCTCAGCGATGAAAGCGGCCACGCGTGGGACGCTGCGGCTGCTTCGACGGGGCGGTGTCGGACGTCCAGGAGAGGATGGTGCGCCGCGCGGCGGGCGCGCGCGTTCCACCCGGCGGCGGGATGTGCTCGCTCACGAAGTAGGCGGTGAACGAGACGAGCTCGTCTTCGGGCCGGTGCGTGATCTGATGGTAGTTGCGCAGCATGTCGCGCACGCCGTCCAGGTACCCCTCGAAGCGCTGCTCGCCAATGCGGCGATGAAAATCGCCCCAGATTTGGTTCATCCGGAAGCCGCCCTTCGGCTGAACGTCGAAGCTCGGCTCGCGGCCCGTGAGCGGGTCGAGGTGGCGCCCGTCCTTCGTGACGCCGTCCACGACGACGCGGCCGTCGTCGCTCGGCGGTGACGGGGCGAACATGCTCCAGCCCTGGAAGAGCCGCGGGTAGATGACGATCGACGCCATCCACTCCGGGCGGTGCTCCACCTTGAGGAGCTTGGGCACCGCGCGGTTCTCGATCAGCACCTGGCTCGCGCAGCTCACCATCACGAGCAACACCGCACCCTCGCGCGCGACGGCCACGACGCGCCCGAGGAAGAGCGAAACGGGCGCGGGCTCGGCAGGCGGTACCTCGGCGCTGCCGGGGAGCCCCTCGAGCTCGAAATACGCGTCGGCCTCGCCGCTCTGCGCCGAGGCCCGCTCGAGACGTCGCTCGATCGCCGTGCCGAGCAGCGGCAGGCGCGCCGGGAAGGTGAGCACGGCGCCGAACGGGACGGCGTCGCCGAGCCGGAGCAGCGCGCGCAGACCGCGAAACACCTTCTTGCGCGCCGGATCGCGAACGACGAGCGTCTCGCCGACCGCGCGTGCCAGCCGTTCGCCGGGACGAGCCGGCTCCTTCTCGGCCTCCCCCTGCTCGGGCTCGGCCGCTTCCTCCTCCAGGGCCGGAGTCACCGCGCGAAAGTGCACGCGTTCGAGCACGTCGAAACGCTTCACGACACGGCAGAACGCGAGCCAAAAGCCGCTCTGGGCGTCGCAGCAGAGCTCGCGCTCCGGCCAGCGCGCCGCGAGCTTCGGGCCCCATTCGTCCCACGCCTCGCGCGGGATGAGCGCCCAGAACATCGTGACCATCGCCCACGAGAACGGGCCGAGCTGCACGACGGCGTCGATCGAGAGGTGCAGCGCGCAGCAGAGACCCCACGCGACCATGCGGAAGAACGACGTGCGGAAGGGCGCGGCGAGGAGCAGCGCGATCATCGACTCCATCGCGAGCGCCGAGTACGTCATGACCTTGTAGCCGGCCACGGGGATGTAGTCGCGCAGCCAGCCGCCCAGCAGCGTAACCATGCGGTCCTGCTGGAAGAAGTAGTAGACGGCCGTGCCGTCGCGCCATTCGTGGCCCGTCTTGTGAACGACGTTGAAGTAGTAGATGACGATCCACTGCAGGATCAGCGCGGCGACGGCGAACGATGCCACGGGCGTCGTGTCACGCGCCGGAGCCGAGCGGTCGTTCAGGGCTTCGACCGTCGTCTCGCGGCGCGCGCGGAACGAAGCGCGGAGCGCGTCGATGCTGAAACGCTTGCCGAGCGGCAGAAACATGCTCCACACGGTGAGCAGCGTGAGGACGACCCAGCCGCCGTTCTCGAGCATGATGTTGCGGCTGTTGATGCTGACGAGCAGCACCGCCGCGAGCACCTGCATCACGCGCGTGTGCCAGCCGAACGCGAGCAGCACGCAGACGGCCAGGTGGAAGAGCATCAGCGTCTTCACCTCGCCCGGGGTGCTGCACGCGAGGTAGAGCGAGAACAGGTGGTCGCTCATCGGGCAGAAGAGCATGAAGTGGTTCGTGAGCCACCCCGTGTTCGCGTAGTGCGCCCCGATGTCGGGCCAGCGCCTGAGGACATCGACGAAGAGGAGCGTCGCGAGCGCGATGCGGAAGAGCCCGAGCGAGCGCGGATCGGCGACGCCGTACGTCTCGCGCAGGAACGCGCCGAACGGCTGACGCGCGCGCTTCGGCGCGGCCGCCGGCTTCGTCTCGGCGGGCATCTCCGGCGACGGCTCGGCCGGCTGCTCCGCCTCGGCCGTCCCCGGGGCGGCTTCCGGCGTCGGCACCGCTGGCGTTTCCGGCGCAGGCTCCCCTGCCGCGGCGGGCTCGGGAGCGTCCGGTGCGTCGGGCGCCGTCATTTCAGCCTTCCCGCCTTCGGGTGGAGCCATGGCTCCGCCAGGGAATCGGGCACGCTGCCGAAGCTCAGAAGCTTCTGCGGGAGCTCGGGCTCGCCGCGTTCTTTACCGGGCGGCGGGGACTTGTCGCCCACCCACCAGACGTCGAACCCGACGAGCTCGTCGGCCGGCGTGCCGTAGTACTCGTGCCAGTGCTTGAGGTATTCGCGCAGGTGCTGGCGGTTGGGCTGGTGCCAATCGAAGCGGATGCGATTGTTGTAATCGCACCAAAACTGCTCGTGACCCCAACCGGTCGCCGTGTAGGGGTCGAAGTCGGGGAGCTTCCCCGTGAACGGATCGAGCTTTCGCCCGTCCTTGGTGCGCCCGTCGACCACGACGTGGCCGTCGTCGTAGGGCGGCTCGGGCGCGAACATGCCCCACCCTTCGAGGAGCCGGAACGTGTTCACCGGCGCGACGACCCAATCGGGACGGTGCACGCGCACGCGCCGATTGACGAACTGGTTGTCGTTCGCGGTTTGGATGACTGCGCCGACGAGCACGACGGCGACCAGCGCCTCGCGCGCGAGATTCGTGAGGTTCGCCTTGGCGGCGCGCCAGGAGACGGGGCGCTCGTCCCGTGGTGCGTCCTCGGGGGCATCGCCGCCGGGGCGACCGAGGCCGCACGCGCCGAGGCCGAGGAAGCTCGAAATAGCGATGCGGTTCTTCGCCACCGCTCGATAGACGGCGCGCCCGAGCTCGCGCAAGCCCGGCACGGCGAGCCATCCGACGAGCAAGATGCCGAACGGGAGCGCACGGCCGATCTCGAGCGCCGCGCGCTCCTCGGCGTGAACCTTCCCGGCCGGATCCACGACCACGACCGTGCGCTCGGGGAGGCCGGGCTCGACGCCGGGCGGGAACGCTTCCGGGCGATCGTTGCCGACGAACGTGAGACGCTCCCAAGGATCGAGGCGCTTGAGCACGCGGCAGATGAGCAAGCAAATGCCGCAGTCCACGTCGAAGATGACGGTCCGGCGGCGCGCCTCGCGGCCGAACCAGCGCCCGAAGAGCGCCGCGTCGGCCGCACCGAGGAACGGCACGTAAAACAGCATCATCGCGTAGGAGAACGGGCCGAGGCGCGAGGTGAGCGCGATGCCGCCGTGGAGCCCCACGCCGAGCAGGAGCGCGAGACGCATGGCCCAGGTGCGGAAGAACGGAAACAAGATGATCCACGGCAGCGAGAACTCCATGCCGAGCGCGCCGTAGCCGGAGCCGCGGATCAGCGGATACGGCAAATGCTCGCGCAGGAAGACGCCGAGGTGGGTGACGATGCGATCCTGCTGGAGGAACCACCAGATCGCCGAGCCGTTCTTCCAGCCTTCGCCGCTCTTGTGGACGGCGTTGAAGAAGTAGATGACGGCGAGCTGCAAGAAGAGCAAGGCGACCATCAAGGAGACCACGGCGTTGTCGGGCGGCGCCGGACGCGAGCGGTCATTGAGCGCTTCCGGACTCTTCTCGCGCCGCGCGCGCATCGACGCGAGGAGCGCATCGACGCTGAAGCGCCGGCCGAGCGGCAGCGTGAGCGTGAAGAACGCCATCAGGTTCACGAGCACGTCGCCGCCGTTCTCGACGAACAGGTCGCGCGCATCCAGGCTGGTGATCGAGACGAAGGCCAGCACCTGGGCGAGCTTCGTTCGGTAGCCGACCGTGTACATGACGAACACGAGCAGCATCAGCGCCATCACGCAGCGCACCTCGGCGAGCGAGGAGAAGGCGTGCAGGAACGAGAAGACGCCGTCCCCCATCGGCCGGAACAGCGAAAAGTGATTCGGTAAAAATCCCTCGTTGGAGTAGTACTCGCGCGCCTCGGCGAAGCGACGCCCGCAGTCCCACGTCAGGAGCGCGCCGAAGCCGATCCGAAACGCGCCGAGGAAACGGGCATCAGCGGTGAAATAGCGGGCCTGGACGAAGTCCCCAACGATGTTCGAGGCCCTCACTTTAGCGTGCTCGTTGTCCACCAAGGGAGAGGCCGGGCACTCTAGCAGCCGAGTGGGCGTCTGGGGTAGGCTCTGGGACCCTCGGCGCCCATGAATATCGCCTGCACCTCGTGCTCAGCGCGCTACGGCGTGGCCGATGAGAAGCTAGTCGGCAAGCGGGTGCGCATCACCTGCAAGCGCTGCGGCACGGTGCTGATCGTCGACGGCAACTACAATCCGCCGACCGTCAGCGCCTCGACCAGCATGGCACCGAGCCCGCGCGCGTCGAGCCGACCGTCACAGGAACCGAAGGTTCCGCCGCCCGCACCCGAGCCTCCGTTCATGGTGGCGTTCGCGGACGGCCGGCAGGAGCAAGCCGACATAGCGCAAATCGTGCGCTTCCATCGCGCGGGACAGCTCGGCACCGACAGCGTCGTCTGGCGCGACGGGATGACGGATTGGGCCGACCCGTGGGACGTGCCGGAAGTCGCCGCGGCATTTCGACGGATGGGCTACGCGCGCCCGTCTCCGGCGCCCGCCCTCGCGCCGGCCCGGCAGCCGCTGCGCGACGCGGTCGACGAAGAAGCGACGCAGATTCATCGCAGTGGCCCGCACCATCCGGCACCGCTCTACGAGGACAGCGAAGACACGCACGTCGTCGACTCGTCGAGCCGCGGCTCGCCCGCGTCGCTGCACGATCCCAGGGTCGCCTCGCGCCAGGTGACCGCCGACGACGACGCGCCGACGCACGTGGGCGTGCCGGCCCGCGCAGCGACCCGCCAGGGTGCACGCAGCTCGGACCGCGCGCGGCGTGTCTCGTCGACCCCGCCCCTGCAGACCGAATCGGCGGCCGAGGAGTACCAGCGGGCTCGCCGCGAAGCGAAGACACGCAGTGCGGCCCGCCGGTCGTCGACGCCGCCCCCCGAGCAGCGCCGCGACATGTTCGCGCGCCAAGCGCAGGCCGGAAGCGAAGAAGAGCAAGAGCAGCAAGAGAGTGCGAGCGCCGCTGCGGACGACGATATCCCTCGCCTGACCGGCGCCCGGAACGAGAGCTCCGTGCTCTTCTCGCTCGATTCGTTGCTCAAGAAAGAGCAGAAGTCGGTGCGCCCGGGGCCTCCGCCTCGCCGCGACGAGTCGTTCTTGGTCGATTCCGGCCCGTCCCTCCCGGTGGGCGGCGGCATCGCGCCTGCCCTCGCTGCGCCGGACTTCAATGCGCCGATCACGTCGCCTCCACCGCGCTTCCAGGACCCGACGGAGGAGGTCGTGTACCCGCACGCGCGCTCGTCGCGCGCCTGGGTCTACGTCGCGCTCCTCGTCGCCTTCGCCGGCGCGGGCGCCGTCGGCTGGACGACCGGCGCGCTGCGGCCCGTCTTGACCAAGCTCGGTCTCGCCTCACCGCCACCCGCAGCGACCTCGGAAGCGAAGCCGGCGCCGGCTGCTCCCGAGCAAGCTACCCCTCCTCCCGCGGAGAGCGCGAGCGCGGAGGCGTCCGCGTCCGCGAGCGCCGGCGTGCCGGCGGAATCCGCGAGCTCCGCAGCGAGCGGTGCGCCGCAGAAGGCGGCGACCCCGAGCGCGCCAACCGTTGCGGGTCACGCCGCAGCGCGACCACCCACCACGGGCACGGGCGCCTCCACGAAAGAGCCTCCCGCGGAGAAGCCGTCGGCGAGCGAGAAGCCGTCCGCGTCCGAGAAGGAAGCTGCCGCGGAGAAGCCGGAAAAATCCGAGGCCGAAAAGCCCGCGAGCAGCGCCGCCGGCGGGCCGTTCGATCCCGCCGCCGCCAAGGAAGCCCTCTCGGGCGCGACCGCGAACGTCGCGAACTGCAAGGAGATGGGCGGCCCCACCGGCAACGGTCGCGTGTCGATCACCTTCGCGCCGAGCGGCCGCCCGACGTCCGTCGCCGTGACCGGCGATCTGGCGGGCACGACGGTCGGGTCCTGCATCGCGCGGCTCTATCGCGCCGTGCGCGTTCCCGCCTTCTCCGGCGATCCCGTCACCGTCGCCAAGGGCTTCTCGGTTCAGTGACACGAAGCAGAACAGGGAGCGCCTCGTGGCACTCCCTGTTCGTCGGCGAAACCGGCGCCCGGAGGCGCGCGGGCTCACTCTGCCGCGGCTTGGCTCGGCGCGAACGCCGCGCGATCGCCCAGCACGACGCTGCGCTTGTCGACCCAGCGCGTGCGATCGAACGCGTCCATGTTCTTGTTCAGCACGACCTGGAAGCAAGCGGCGTTGCCCTGCTCCGCGATGATCACCGACCAGGCGAGGAAGAAGTGCCAGATGCGGTACCAGCGATCGCCGTACGCAGCCGTCACGGCCTCGCGGTTCGCGATCCAGTTGTCGTGCCAGCGCTTGATCGTAAAGCCGTAGTGGATGCTGATGTTCTCGACGCTGTGCGTCTCCCAGCCGGCCTTTTCCATCGCCTTCAGCATGGCCGAGGGGCAGAGGCTCGCGTCCGCACCCGGGAACACGTACTTGTTCATGAACAAGCCCCAGATGAGGTCTTCCGGGCGGAGGCCGCGCCGGAGGCCCGTCCACTGGAGCAGGAAGAGACCGTCGTCCTCGAGGAGGTCGCGAACCTGCTCGTAGAAGGAGACCAGGTTCTTCACGCCGACGTGCTCGACCATCTCGAGCGACGAGATCTTGTTGAATTTCTGCTTCGGGATGTCGCGGTAGTCGCAGCAGAGGATGCGGGCGCGATCGGCGACACCGGCCTGCTGGATGCGGCCGTTGCCGAACTCGGTCTGGCGCTCGGCGATCGTGACGCCCGTGGCATCCGCGCCGTAGTGCACCGCGGCGTGCCGGGTCAAAGTGCCCCAGCCACAGCCGATGTCGAGGAGCCGCTCGCCCTTTTGGAGCTGCAGCTTCCGACACACGAGGTTCATCTTGTTGTCTTGAGCCTGCTCGAGCGAGTCCTGGCGGCTCTCGAAGAAGCCGCTCGTGTAGACCATGCGCTCGCCCAAGAACCAGCCGAAGAAGTCGTTGCCGCGGTCGTAGTGCTCGCGGACGATGCGCCGATCTTGCGCCTTCGAGTGGATCGTCACCTCGGGGATGAAGTTCGTCACCGCCCAGCGCAGGTGCTCCTTGGTGAGCGACCAGCTCACGAAGTCGTGGCGCGAGCGGAGGAGAGCGTAGATGTCACCCGGGATATCGAGCGCACCATCGAAGTACGCCTCGTACAGCGTCGCCATCGGGATGGGCTTGTTCGCGTAGCGTCGGCTGAGCTTCTGATCGTTGAACGTGACGTAGTCGGTAAGGCGCGCCATGGGCTCCTGAAGGGGGTCCGGGGGGGTGAGGAACCGGGAGAGGAGCATGACCCTCCCTGGATCCGCAACTCGCAAAACACTCAGGTTTTGCGTTCGTCGGCTGCGAGGCCGATTGCGCACCTCGAAATCTCGACTGAACACGCGAGGTTGTGGGCGGTGCCGCCCGACGCTCCTCTGCGTGGTAGGACACGGCTCAAAGGCTTCTCTCTTGCGTCACCGACGGCGAATCGAGCGTTGGACCGTCGTTTTAGGGACTTTCAGCGCCCTTCTAATAACTGAGCCCGCGCGCGCGAACGGTGCGCTGCCGGCTGTGAGCCAGTTGCTCTCGGACCCGGACGCTCCGGATCACCTCTATTTGCGCTCGACGTTCGGCCTGCTCGTGACGCGGGACCAAGGGGCGACCTGGGATTTTTTGTGCGAGGAAGGCATGGGCTACAAGGACGTGGAGCCGCCCATGGCCATCCTGCCGGGCGGAACGATCCTGCTCGCGCTGCCGGAGGGGGTCTCGCGCAGCGACCCCAGCGGGTGCGATTTCTCGCGCGCCGACGGCATCGGCGAGACGGTCGTGGACCTCGCCCGCGTCCCGAGCGAGCCGAAGAGCGCCGTGGCCGTCAGCCTGAGCGGCGCCGTTTCGACCCTGTGGGCGTCCACGGACGAGGGGCGCTCGTTCGCTGCCGTGGGGAAGCCGATCGATGGCCTTATCGCAACGACCGTGGACGTCGCGACGACCGACGCGGACAGGATCTACGTGAGCGGCCTCGACGGCACGCAAGGTGTGCTGCTTCGGTCGGGGGATCGCGGTGAGACGTTCAAGAGCTTCGCCGTGCCGAACACGACGACCGGCCGGCGCCCGTACATCGCGGCCGTCGACGCGCGGGACGAGGACACGGTGTACGTGCGCCTCGTCGGCGTGCAGAGCGAGCTCCAGGTGACGCACGACGGCGGGAAATCCTTCGAGACGCTGCTCGACACGACGCTCGCCGTGAAGGGCTTTGCCGTCTCCCCGGATGGCTCGACCGTGCTCGCGAGCAACGACTTCGACGGCACCTTCCGCGCCAGCACCTCCGACTACGAGTTCGAGCGCATCGCGTGCGGCGGGCACGCCTGTTTGAGCTGGAACGACGCCGGTCTGTTCGGGTGCGGCGACGACATGGTCGACGGCTACATCGTCGGCCGCTCGGAAGACGACGGAACGTCGTTCACGCGCTTGCTCGCCATGCCCTGCGTGCGCGGACCGCTCGAATGCGAATCCACGACGAGCATCGGCGCGGCGTGCCCGGCTGCTTGGACCACCGTGAGCGCGCAGCTCGGCGTGAGCGAGTGCGCGTCGCGCGAATCGCGTGCCCAGCCGGCCCCCTATACCGGGTGCTTCGCGGAGGGCGGCGCCGGGGACGCGACCGGGAACCCGAGCGGCGGAAGCGCCGCCCGTGCCGGGACGACGAGTGGGGGACGCTCGTCGTTCGCACCGGAGGCCGGTCCGGGACTGCCGACCAAACCGAGTAGCTGCGCTTGCCACGCCGGCGACGCCGCCCCGACGAGCGCGGCGGGGTGGCTCGCGTTGTCGGCGATCGGGCTCACTCGCCGGCGGCGGCGGGCGCGGGCCCGGACGGGCGCGGCCGAGGCGGGGCGTTGACGGCCGGGTGGCAGGTGAGAGCGCGCTCGCCGCTGCTCGCTCTCGTTCTGCTCATGGCGTGCGGGACGGACGAGCCCGCGCCCACCCTCACCTGCGTCGAGGGCCTGACCGCCGAATGCAGTCCGCTCTACACGCCGCCCGATTTCACGACGCTCTACACGAAGATCCTGCACCCGACGTGCGCGAGCGGCGAGACGACGTGCCACTCCGAGCGCGGGGCCAAGCACGGCCTCGTGTTCGAGGACGAGGACGAGAGCTACGGACTCTTGCTCGGAGAGCTCGACGGCAGAAAGCGCGTGCTCCCGGGCGATCCCGGCTGCAGCATCCTGATGGAGCGACTCGAAGTGAACGACCCGAGCCTGCGCATGCCCCCGGGGCCGACGCCGCTCACCGCGGGTGAGCGCTGTGACTTCGTGCAATGGATCGTGAACGGAGCCCCACGCCGATGAGGCACGTCGTGAGCGCGGCGTGCGGCGTCGTCCTCGCGCTCGGCTGCGGGAACGGCGAAGCGACGCCGCCTCCCGCCGGGGGATTTTCGCGCGCCGAGCTCATGAATCCAGAGAAGTGCGCGGAGTGCCACCCGAAGCACTACGACGCGTGGGCCTCGAGCATGCACGCGTATGCCTCCGACGATCCGCTGTTTCAGGCGATGAACGCGCGCGGCCAGCGCGAAGCGGCGATCGGCCCGTTTTGCCTGAAGTGCCACGCACCGATGGCGGTGCGCACCGGCGCGACGTCGGACGGCGCGAATCTCGCGGAGCTCGGACCCGAGCTCAAGGGGGTGACCTGCTACTTCTGTCACAGCGTCGACCGTGTCGAGGGCACGCACGACAATCCGCTTCACCTCGCCGAGGACGGCGTGATGCGCGGCGCGTACGCAGACCCGACGGAAAGTGCGGCACATCGCTCCGCGTACTCGCCGCTCCACGATCGCGATCGCCTCGAGTCGGCGACGCTGTGCGGCTCCTGCCACGACATCGTGAACGGCCACGGGACGCACATCGAGCGCACCTTCGCGGAGTGGAAGAGTAGCGTTTTTTCCCAAGAAAACGTGGGAGCGACGTGTGGGCAATGCCACATGGATCAGAGCAAGGGCCTCGAGCCCGCCGCCGAGGCGCCCGGCGTGTTCGCGCGACGCACGCACGCACACGATTTCCCCGGCGTCGATCTGCCGCTCACCCCCTGGCCGGGCAGCGACGTGCTCGCGACGAAGACGCAGGCGTTCCTCGACACGACGCTGCAGAGCGGCCTCTGCGTGCGCGGCGCGGGCGCCATCACGGATCTGCGCGTCGTGCTCGACAACGTCGCGGCAGGCCACGGCTTTCCGAGCGGCGCCGCACAAGATCGCCGGGCCTGGGTGCACCTGACGGCCTACGCGAAAGGCAAGCTCATCTACGAAAGCGGCAACGTGCCGGACGGCACCTCCGTCACCTCCCTCGACGATCCGGACGTCTGGTCGATTCGCGACTGCCTGCTCGACGCGAACGATCGCCCCGTCCACATGTTCTGGGAAGCGAACGACGTCGAGAGCAATCTCCTGCCCGGGCAGCTCACGTTCGATGCCGCCGACCCGCGCTTTTATCGAACGCATTTCGAGCAAAAGTACCCGCGCGATCCGGAGGCGTTTCTCACGAGCTTTCCCGACCGGGTGACGGTCGAGGTGCGGCTCGCGGCCTTCGGGCTCGACGTCTTCGACGACCTCGTCGCGAGCGGCGATCTCACCGATACGGACGCGTACACGGTCGCGGAGCTGCGCGCCGCCATCGCGACGTATCGGCTCGGCAGCGTGCTCGAGTGGACGCCGGACACGGCGGAGCCGACGTTCATCGCCGATGGCCTACCGATGTCGTGCGTCACGGACACGGCGCTGAACGTGCGCGCCACCACCGTCCCGGCAGTGAACCACGTGCGCTGCTCGCCGTAAGGCTCATCGCGTCGAGTGCCCGAGGCTCGGTGCGCGAGCGCGCCCGTCAGCCTTCGATGCAGAAGTAGAACGTACCGCGGTCGACGACCTTGTCCGCATCCGAAGCGAGCGTGAGCTCGATGCGCCAGACGCCCGCCATGAAGAGATAGAGCGGCGTGATGGTGAAGCGACCCGACTCCTCGTCGTACGTCACCTCGGGCTCGACCTGCGACCCGTGGCCGTGATCGGGCATGTCGAGCGCGACACCGAGATCGCCGCTCGCGAGGTTGCCGTCGGCATCGAGAACGCTGACTTCCCACGTGTTACCGCCCTTGGCGGGCGGTGCCGGCTCGCTCGAATCGATGCGAAAGGCGAGCACGCCGCGCTCGCCGTCCGCCGTGAGGCCGGCCACGTAGGTGTCGACGCGCGCGTCCGCCGTGCACGTCACTTCGCCCGTGAGACCCCCGGCGCCGATCGCCACGTCCCCCCCATCGGCGGGGGTTTTCGCATCATCGCCCGCACACGCTCCCGCGAAAGCTAAAGCAGAGGTGAAAGCGAGCGTTAGGAGACGTCGGTGCGCGCGCACGCGACCGAAACCTAGCGCCCGGCCCGCCAGCTGTCACGGCAGGTGCGTCGACGCAGTTGCGCCCGAACGGCGCGCACCGCAAGCTTCTTCCGTGTGGCTCAAGGCACACACTCTCATTGTGGTGGTGACGCTCGCGACGGCGTGCACGACGGCCGCTGACCCCGGCGACGACGACCCGTTCGTTTGCCCGTCGGGCTTGCCGAGCGACAGCGCTTGTCCAGACTCGGCGCCGAGCTACCAAAACGAGATCCGGCCGCTCCTCGATTCCTACTGCAGCGGCTGTCACTACTCCGGCAACCGCAACTCGTCGCAGGTGCTCGAGACGTACGACGATCTCCACCGCAGCGTGTCAGTCGTCGAAAAGCAGGTTTATCAGTGCGAGATGCCGCCAGCCGGCGAGCCCCAGCCGCCAGCCCACGAGCGCACGGCCCTCCTGCAGTGGCTCGTCTGCGGCGCGCCGAATAATTAGGGGCGCCCTCCAGCCGAATGAAGCGTGCGGGGTTCGAATCGTTCTGCCGGCACCGAGGTCGACGACGGAAGGCGTGCCGCCCCTTGACGCAGCCGGACGTCGGAGCATACACGGGCCCATGACCTTCAAGCGCGGTTCGCTTGGTTTGTCGGCGCTCGCGGCGATCGCCGGTTTTGTCGTTATCCCCGCGTGCAACAGCGAGGACGTCCCGCCTCCCGCGCCGACGTGCACGAGCACCGGCGGCCCCGTCGAGGGCCCCGAGGACATGCACTGCGTCGACGACCACGGGGACCAGATCGTGCAGCCCGTCGGCAAATGCAGCGCGGACGGGAGCGGCGCGGGCGGCAGCGACGGCGGCGGAGGCGCCGGCTCGGAAGCGGCAGGGGGCCATGACGAGCACGACCACGACCACGCGGCTGCCGGCGCGGATGGCACCGGCACCGACGACGACGAGACCTCCACGATCCACTACGGGAACAAAGCGCCCGACGACGACTGCAAGTACGACACCTCGTTCACGACCACGTGCCTCGAGGTCGGGAAGAACGTCACCGTCAGCCTGGTTCTGCGGCAGCGCGCGACCGGCAACCCGGGCAACGGCGCGGTCCCCGACAGTCCCGAGATCTTCCTCGCGGACAAGCCGTCGCACATCTCGCCCAGCAATGCGATCAAGTCGGTCGAAGGTCCGCTCGGCACGTACCAGATCGGTCCGATCGTGTTCGACCAGCCGGGCCGCTGGGTCATTCGGTTCCACTACTTCGAGACGTGCAGCGACCTTCCGGCGGACTCGCCGCACGGGCACGTCGCCTACTACGTCGACGTTCCGTAACGAGCCCGACGCAACTGGCGGCGACAACGGCCGATAGTCGGAGGTGGCGGTCACCCTCGACGGAGCTCGTTTTCCAGACATCCCCTCGCCTCCCGCGTCGCTCGACGCGCCCGCGCCGTCCGTGCCGGCCGGCCGCGAGGGCCCGAGCGCGTTCGAGCGCCTCGCCCACGGCCTCGGAAGAGCCATCGATCAGGGGGAGGAGCTCGTCGGCAAGGCCGCCCTCGGCCGCTTCGAGCGCATGGACGCGGCCACACTGATCGCCATCCAAGCGGGGATCTACCGCTATAGCGAGGCCATCGACCTCGCGACGAAGCTCGTCGATCGCACGACGAGTGCGGCTCGGACCGTCCTCGAGGCGGGTCGCTGAGCGCCCGCCCGCGCTTGCCGTCCCCCGGGCTCCGGCTCTACATTCCGCCGCACCCATGCTCGGACTCGCGCACCGCGACCCTCGGGGCAGGCCCTCGCGGGTCCTGCTCGGGCTCGCCGTCGTGCTCGCGGCGTGGGTCGTCGTGCTGGCGCAGCTCGCGAGCACGCTGCATTTCGCGCTGATTTCCCATGAAATCTGCGCGCAGCACGGCGAGCTTCTGCACCGCGCGTCAGGGCTCGTCGCGCATCCCTCGCACCACGAGCCTGGCGCCGCCGCGCTCCCCGCTGGAATCGATGCCGAGCACGACCACTGTCCGCTCCTCGGCCGCCGTCACGACCAGGCGACCGCCCTCGCGAGCCCGCGTCTCGAGCTTGCTCCACCCCTCGCCACGCTCGACGCCGCCCGGCGCGAAGGTCTGACGCTCACACCGTCACGCGCGCGCCTCCTCCTCAGCGCTCCGAAGCAATCGCCGCCCGTCTGAGCCGCGCGACCGCTCGCATCGTCTCACTCGCGCTCGCGGCTCGACGTCATCGTCGCTGCGCTGCGCGACCGCTGCGCTCCGACCGCTCGACTTTTCGAGCGCCGGCGCATGCGCTCTCCCTCCAGCCTACTCCTGCTTCGCGCGCCCGCGCGAGGCGCGTCCCCCTACGCACGCCACCGCCACGGCCGCGCCGGGACCGCCCCGCACCACGCGCCCCCCCACTCGTGCCTTCCATCTTCACGTTCAACAAACCGTCGCGCCACGTGTTCGCGCTGGGCCTCTGTTTCGCGCTCGGCGCCGCGCCGGCGCACGCGCAAACCGTCACGCCGCCCGTCCCTCTCGATCCCCCGACCGCACCCTGGCCGGGCCCGCCCGAAGACCAGGACATCATCATCCCCCTCATCCTCACCGTCCGCGCCGACGGCTCCGTCTCCGCCGCCGAGCTCCCCGCCCCCCGCGATCCCACC
The DNA here is from genome assembly GCA_036274215.1 of Polyangiaceae bacterium. Taxonomy (GTDB): domain Bacteria; phylum Myxococcota_A; class Polyangia; order Polyangiales; family Polyangiaceae; genus PMG-095. The sequence continues at coordinate 22,587 of DASUGE010000436.1, forward strand.
TACGACGCCGCCGCCCGCACCCAAGCCCTCACCTGGCACTTCACCCCCGCCCTCCGCAACGGCGCCCCCATCGCCTCCCGCATCCGCTCCGAAGTCCGCTTCATCGCCCCCGCTCCCTC
>DASUGE010000437.1:0-9102 GCA_036274215.1 Polyangiaceae bacterium
GCGCCGGCCGCGACGATCACGGGCACGAAGTGCTCGGTCGTCGGGAGCGCGACGTGCGCCGCGGGCCCGCGGTTCTGAAAGTCCATGAGCGCGTCGTGATCGCGCCGCGCGAGCACGTCTTTGGCCCAGGCGTCGAACTCGACCGCCCACGGCGGCGTGTCGTGTCGAAACGCGAAGCGCATGTTGTGCGTGAGAAAACCGCTGCCGATCACGAGCACACCCTCCGCGCGGAGCGGTGCGAGCGCCTGTCCCAACGCGAAGAGCTCCTTCGGCTCGAGGCTCGGGAGCGAGAGCTGGAGCACCGGCACGTCGGCCTTCGGGTACATGCAGAGCAGCGGCACGTACGCCCCGTGATCGAGCCCGCGCTCGGAGTCCGCGACCTGTATCTTGCGCTCGGCGAGCAACGCGCGAACGCGATTCGCGAGCTCGGGCGTGCCGGGCGCGGGATAGGTGACTTGGTAGTACCGCTCCGGAAACCCGTAAAAATCGTAGTAAAGAGGCACGGGGCGCGTGGCTCCGAACGTCGCCGGGCGCTTCTCCCAATGCGCCGAGAGCATCAGGATCGCGCTCGGGCGCGGCAGCTCGGCGGCGACGGTCGCGAGCTCGCCCACCCAGCTCGGGTCGTCCATCAGGATCGGCGCGCCGTGCGCCAAGAACAGCGCAGGCATGACGGCGCCCGTGGTGGCCTCGGCGCGTGAGGAGGCTTGAGTCGCTCTGGCTTCGGGCATGGGCTTCCTCTCGGTTTTTGCGCAGCCGGTCGAACCGCCGAGCCCCGCCGTGGCGAGGAGCTCGAGCAGCGTGCGGCGGCGCATTGGGCTAGGGTAGCCCGCTTCTCATGCTCGTTCTCGGAATCGAAACCTCCTGCGACGAAACCGGCGCCGCCATCGTGCGCTCCGACGGCGAGGTCCTGGCCGACGTCGTGCAAAGCCAAGTGAAGCTCCACGCGCCCTACGGCGGCGTCGTGCCGGAGCTCGCCTCCCGCGACCACCTCCGGAACGTCCAGCCGGTGCTCGTCGAGGCGGCTGCTCGCGCCGGCATCGCGCTCAGCGCGGTGGACGGCATCGCCGTCACGTGCCGTCCCGGCCTCTCGGGCGCGTTGCTCGTCGGCGTGCAGGCCGCGCGCGGTCTCGCGTGGGCGCTCGACAAGCCGAGCGTCGGCGTCGATCACCTGGTCGGCCACCTGCTCTCGCCATTTCTCCGCTTCGCCGGGGTCGACGGCCCGAAGGCGCCCGCGTTCCCGTTCGTCGCGCTGCTCGCCTCCGGCGGGCACACGGCCCTCTATCGCGCCGACGGTCCGACGCTCGCGGAGATCCGCGAGCTCGGCGCGACGCGCGACGACGCCGCCGGCGAGGCCTTCGACAAGGTCGCGAAGCTGCTCGGACTCGGCTATCCGGGGGGCCCCGTCGTCGACAAGCTCGCCAAGGAAGGCGACCCGACTGCGATCGACCTCATCTGGCCGATGCGACGCAAGGGCTCGCTCGAGTTCAGCTTCTCGGGCTTGAAGACCGACGTGATGCGCTGGGTCGAGCGCAACGGAAGGCCCGGCAACGATCAGACGCTGCGCGACCTCTGCGCGGCGTTTCAGCGACGCGTGGTCGACACGCTGGTCGACAAAGCCGTCGCAGCCGCACTGCGCGAGCGCGTGGGCTCGCTCGTGATCGCGGGCGGCGTGGCCGCGAACCGCGAGCTGCGTGAGCGCGCGGCGATGCGCGCTACGGAGAACGGACTCACGCTCGTCGTGCCGCCGTTCCGCGCGTGCACGGACAACGCCGCGATGATCGCCTATGCCGGCGCGCAGCGGCTCATTCGGGGTGAGAAAGATCTCGCCATAGAAATCAGCCCCAATACCGCGTTGCCGCGCGTCACGCGCAAGGGACGCGGCGAGCGCGCCCGCGCCCCGGCATGAAGCTCAGCTGAAATACTTCGACCGGGCTGGCAACGACCGGCACCACCCAAAGATTCTTTAGCTGGGGCGCTACAATCGGATGTCGCCCGCCACTAATCTCGGGCATTGGATCAGCATGGTGTCGTGGAGGAGTTGGCTACGGTTGGTATTCGTCAGCGCCGCGATCGCTGTCGCTTGCTCGGGGTCGAGCGACAAGCCCAAGGGCGGTGGGAAGACCACTACGTCGGGCAAAGGGGGCTCGGCGGGCAAGGCGGGTAGCGGGACTGGCGCGCTGAACGGCGGAGAAAGCGGCGAAGGCACGAGCGTCGGCGGCAGTGTCGGCGCGGCGGCGGGGCGAGGCGGGAGCGCCGGGTTTGCGGCGAGCGGCGGCATCGCGGGAACGACGCCGGTCGCGGGCATGGCGGGCACGTTGCCGATCGCGGGGACCGGCTCGACGCCCGTGCCACCGGGTTGGAACTGCGCGTACAGCGCCTACAACGACGGCGTCTGCGACTGCGGCTGCGCCGTGCGCGACGCCGACTGCGGCGAGAACGACATCGGGGAGTGCGAGCGCTGCAACACGACCGGCAGCTGCGATTTCCGCGAGTGCCCGGGCAAGATCGATCCGGACAACATCACACGCTGCATCGTCCCGCCCGCGGGTTGGACCTGCTCGAGCTTCTACTACGCCGACGGTGAGTGCGACTGCGGCTGCGGCGTCGTCGACGTCGACTGCAAGGACGAGTCGGTCAAGAGCTGCAAGTTCTGCGCGGCGTTCGGCGCGTGCTCGGGCGGCGAGTGCCCGGGTCCGATCGACCCAGACAACAACGCCGAGTGCAAGACGCCCGACGGCTGGACGTGCCTGCCGTTCTATTACGCGGACGGCACGAGCTGCGACTGCGGCTGCGGCATCGTCGATCCGGATTGCGATTCCGCGGATCGCGACGAGTGCAACACGTGCTGGAACGGCTGCTCGGACGAGGGCTGCCCCGGCCCGATCGACGAGAAGAACAACGCGATCTGCACGGGCGTGCCCAGCACCTGGCACTGCAAGGCGCGCTTCTACAACGACGGCTTCTGCGACTGCGGCTGCGGCGCGGTGGACTACGACTGCGATCCCGCTGACGGGGTCGACGGCTGCGACAGCTGCAACCTCGAAGGCAGCTGCTCGAGGCGTGAGTGCGACGGCACGATCGACGATACGAACATCGCCTTTTGCACCCACCCGGCGCCGCCGGCCGAATGGAAGTGCTCGAGCTACCGCTACGCCGACGGTTACACCTGCGATTGCGGCTGCGGCGCCATCGACCTCGACTGCCCGGACGATACGATCGACAGCTGCCAGTCTTGCTACGAGTGCGGCTCGAGCACCTGCCCGGGCCTCGTGGATCCTGCCGACATCACGAGCTGCGTCGAGCCACCGGACAAGTGGTACTGCCAGACGTACCTCTACGGCGACGGCTACTGCGATTGCGGGTGCGGCGCCCCCGACCCCGACTGCACCGACGCCCTCAAGGCGACGTGCCAACGTTGCTCGAAGTACGGGGGAAGCTGCTCACCGGACGATTGCAGCACGATCCTCCCGACGAACAACGCCCTCTGCACGAACAGCCCGCCGCCGGAGTGGACGTGCCCGCTCGACTACTACAACGATCGGCGCTGCGACTGTGGCTGCGGAATCAAGGACGTGGATTGCCCGACGGCGAAGCGCACGTCGTGCCAGGTGTGCAACGCGCCGGGCAGCTGCTCGGATGTCCGCTGCAAGGACAGCGACATCGACGCCGACGACAACTCGAAGTGCACGGCTGCGCCGTAGCAGGGGCGGCGACTCGCCCCGCCGGGCGCAAGGTCGCGAACCGAGACGCCCGCGAGCGGAGCGAGCACGCCGAAGGCGGCGGGGGAGCGGTCGCGAAGCGAGCCGCGGGGGCAAGGCCCCCTTTGAACGATCAGTGCTTGGCCGCTGGGATCTTCCCCGGCGCCGGCTTGGCAGCCGCGGCAGCGGGCTTCGGCACTTCTTTCGAGTCCTTCGCGGGCGCCTTCTTCGTCGCGCTCTCTTCCGGGGCGCTGATGAGGATCTCGACGTAATCGCGGCGCAGGCGCACGCGGTAGCCGGGCAGCGTCTCGCGGAAGGTGATGCGCACCTGAGCGCCGCCGGGGGTGTTCGTCGTGCGAGCACGCCCGATGCGCGGGTCGCGCTTGGCGATCGGTCCGCCCTCCTCCATCACTTTGCGCTTCGGCACGAGCACGGTGAATCCGGTGGCGTCCGACACGCCGCGGAGCTCGGAGCCCGGACCGTCGAGGCGCAGGCGGTGGATCGTGGGCATGTGGAGCTTGCCTTTGCCCCACGCGGGGACGTCCTCGGGCCGTGCGTTCTTCGCGTCGAGGGCCTTGCCGTCGGCGCCCTTCTTCGAGCCGTCCAAGTGCTCGATGGGGTCCGGGAATTCCTCGTCGGCGGCGATGGCGGGGGCGCTCGCCTTGGCGGCGCTCTGCTCGGCTGCCTCGATGCCTCTGCTCTCGCCCGAGGGCGGCGGACCGAGCGGCGCGGGCTCGACCGTCGCGAGCGGCGTCGGCCCGAAGAGCGGCACGTTGGCGGTCACGGGCGACCCGGGAGGAACGAACGGAGCGCCCGGCTCGAGGCCTGCGCCGGCAGCGACCGCATTCGACCCCGGGAGAGGCACCACCCCTGACCCGAGCGCCGTGGACCCGGCGGTGACGCTCGGAACGGGGAGCGCAGCGAGCGCCGTTGCGGCGGGCGGCGCTTCGGCCGTCGCCTTCGACGGCTTGGCGGGCCGCAGCACGATCGCGCCGGCCGAAGCGGCGACGGCCACGAGCGCAATGCCGATCGCGGTGCGCTTGTGCGCCTTCGGAGCGGGAAGCGTCTCGGGCTCGGCCTCCGCGCTCTTGCCGGACTGAGGCCGGAGGCGCTTGCCTTCGAGCGACGCGGGAGCCTCGACCGGCTTGGCGGTGCGGCGCTTGGCGGGAGGACGTTCCCGCGAGCGGAGGGCCGCGAGCTTGGCGGAAGCACCAGCGAACAGCTTGCCCATGCCGCGCACGGCCGCGACGCTCGCGTCACGCGCTGCGTTGCCGGCATGCTCGGCGGCGTGCCCGACCTTGCGCGCGGCGCGCGTGGCTGCCGGTAGGGCCTCGGACACGTCGTCGTCGTCGTCACCGTCGTCGTCGTTCGCGTCGTCCGCCTTCGCCTCCGGAACGTCGCCCGAGGGGGACGGATCCGCGTCGGAGCTCGGCGAGGCAGCGTCCGTCGTGACCGCTTCCGGCGCGATGCGCAGGCTCTGCGCGCGCGCGGGCTCGGCGCCGAGATCCGTCACGGTGGGCTCCGGCGTGTCCTCGAGCGCGCCCTCGTAGCGGAGCGCCACGACGAGCTGCGGCACGGACGTGCGGGCGTCCACGACGACCTCGACCCCGTCAATCTGAGCCGAGCGTCGTCCGCCCCCGTCGAGATCCTCGATCTCGAGCTTGCGCCCCACCTTCAAGAACTCGAGACTCGATCCGACCTGGATCTTCTGCGTGCCGCCCGAGCGGATGCGCGCCTTCATCGGCGAGCCGAGGCCCTCGATGTGCAGCCGCACGCGCGAGCCGCTCGGCGCCTCACCACCGGATCCCTTCTCGGCACCGGCTCCCGTCTTCACGAGCTCACGCAGCGCGTCGACGCTGCGGCTGTCGAGCGCGGTGAAGGCCACCCCGAAATCGCCGCCCTTGGAGCTCTCCTTGCGCCACGCGACCACGCCTTCGACGACGATCTCGCGACCGTGGTCCTCGAAGCGGCAGACGAGCGGGGCGCCCTCGTCGGGCAGGTACGCCGTCCGGAGGTGCATGCCCTGGGCGCTCACGTCGAGCGCCTCGGCTTCGAAGGCGGGAATTCCGGGCTCGTTGCCGCAGATCTCCACCAAGGTCTCGAGCGGGACCCGGCTGGTGGTGGGGGAGCGTCGTTCCTGAGCTTGGGTCATGGCACCACGGGGGTAGGTCCTCGGCAGCCAAAGGGCCAAGTTTCTCGGCAAACGGGCCCGTTGCAGGCAATGCTCTAAGCTCCCATCCCCCAACACGAGCATGGCCCTTACCGTCGTGATCCGCTCGGGCGACAACCAGACGCCTGCCTCGATCACGCTCGACGCGCCCCGGGTGGTGATCGGACGCGGTGAGGGCTCCGAGATCCGGCTGCCCGATCCGAGCGTCAGCCACCGGCACGCGTCGATCCGGCAGCGCGGCACGGAGTACGTCGTGATCGACGAGGGGAGCACCAACGGCACCTTCGTCGGTCCCGTGCGGCTTCCGGCCAACGCGCCGCGAGTTCTCCGCCATTCCGATCTGATCCGCGTCGGCCGGATTTGGCTCGAGGTGCGCGTCGAGCAGGCCTTGCCCACCGCGAACCCTCAGGCGACCACGCGTGAGATCGCGCTCGGTCTCGTCGCGGCGGCGCTCGCGGCCGAGGGCGAGCGAACGGGGGCCGTCGTGCGCGTCGAGAACGGCCCCGACACCGGGCGCGAGCTCGCGATGAACGACGTCGAGCGCACCTACGTCCTGGGACGAGCGCCGAACGCGGATCTCGTGCTGTCCGACAACGATGCCTCCCGCCGGCACGTCGAGCTCGTGCGGCGCGGCCAGAACGTGTGCGTGAAGGATCTCGGCTCGAAGAACGGCAGCGAGCTCGGCGGGAAGCGCCTCGAGCCGAACCAGGAAGCGCCGTGGACGCCCGGCCCGCTCCTGCGCATCGGCGCGACCGAGCTCAGCCTGCGCGACCCGCTGCTCGCGGCGCTGCTCGAGCTCGAAGCGAGCGCCGACGAGCCGATGCGCAGCGACGAGAGCATCGATCCGCCACGCGGCCTCGACGCTCCGGACGCCCCCGCCCTCGAGGCCTCGGCTGCGGCGCCGCTCGTCGAGGTGCCGAAGCGTAACGCGGAGGCCTCCGTGCGCGCGCGGCGTACGCTCGGCGCCGCCGATATCGTCGTGGGGCTGCTCGCGCTCGTCGTGCTCGGGTTGAGCCTGCTCGGGCTCGCGTGGGTGCTGCGCTCGAAATAGCGCGCCGCGAGACGCGCGGGGCGGCGCGTCAGCGGTCGAGGCTCGGCGGAGCGTCTTCCGCGCTGCCGAACCCCGCCCGATCGCCGACCACGAAGCGCGGGCGCCGCTTCAAAATCTCGTACACTTTGGCGAGGTACGTGCCGATGATCCCGAGCAGCACGAACAGCACGCCGAACATCAGGGACATCACGGTCATGAGCGACGCCCAGCCCGGCACCACGTGCCCGCGCGCGTAGGTGTAGAGGATGTAGCAAAGCTCGACGAACGCGAGCGCGCTCGTGACGAAGCCGATCCCGATACCGAGCCGCAGCGGGAAAGCCGAAAACGAGAGCATCGCCCCCGACGAGAGGCGGATCATCTTCTTCAGCGTGAACTTCGGCACGCCGGAGTGCCGGCGTCGCGCCTGATACGGGATCGTCTTCGTGCGAAAGCCGAGCCAGCTCACGAGCCCGCGAATGAACGGATCGGCGTCACCGAGACGGATGAGCGCCTGCACCGCGTCGCGATCGAGCAGCCTGAAATCGGACGCACCCGCCTCCATCACGACGCCGGTGAGCTTCGAGAACGTCCAGTAGAACCCCCGTGACGTGAGGCGCTTGAAGAACGAGGTGTCTTCGCTGTCGAGGCGTCGCGTGTTGACGACCTTGAAGCCCTCGCGCCACGCCGCGACGAGCTCCGGCAGCGTCTCGGGCGGATGCTGGAGATCGCCGTCCATCGTGATGACGGCGCGGCCGCGCGCATGATTCAGCCCCGCGAGCAGCGCCCCCTGGTGACCGAAGTTGCGTGACAAGCTGACGCCGCGCACGCTCGGCCGCGCGCGAGAGAGCTCGCCAATCGCCTGCCAGGTGCCGTCGCGGCTGCCGTCGTCGACCAGCACGAGCTCGTGCTCGATCGAAGCGCCCACGAGCACGCTCGAGACGGCCTCGACGAACGCCGCCACGTTGCTCTCCTCGTCGTACATAGGCACGACGATCGAGAGCTCGGGCTCGAGCCGAACCTGTGCCGCCAACGCCGGGCTCTCGTGCATTGCCACCATCTCCTACCAAAGACCGACAAAGTAGTGCTATTGCCCTGCCCCTGGCCGCCTTAAAGCAGCTCTTCGAGACTACCCTCCAAGGGCTCGTCGCGCGCACGAAAGAGCTTCCGTCGAGGCTCGCCGGCGCTCTTCGCGGCTTCGTTCTCGATCTCGTCCGGCTCCCCCACACGCTGCGCCGGCTCGGACTCCGGGATTGGATTCATCTCGCGACGATGCTCGTCGTCTGGTGGGTCGCCATCCTGTGGCTCCGGAGCTGGTACGCGGGCAACGAGCCGGTCCTCACCGACCCGCTGCTGCAGCCGGACGACGCCCGCACCGCGCTCTTTCCGTTCCATCGCTACGCGCCCGGCCACCCGCTCGCGAACGATCCGATCGCGAACGAGATGCTCGAGTACCAGCCCTACGCGTACCGGCTGCTGTTCCGGTTCACCGTGCCGTCGGTCGGTCTGCTCGTTGCAACCAAGTGGGTGACGAAGCTGCTCTTCGCCATGTTCGTGATGGCGGGCGTCGTGCTCATGACGAGCCGGCGCGCGGGGCTCGGCGCCGGCCTGCTCTTCGCGGCGCTCTTCATTCACGATCAGTCGATCCAGAATCGCATTCACGGTGGACTGCCACGCGGGTTCGGCTTCCCGGTCTGCGCGTTGTGGCTCGCGGGAGCGCTCGCGGGGCGCCCGAACGTGCGGCGCGTCGCGGCCGTCGTCGGAGCGCTCACTTACCCGACGGCGCTCGCCATGGTGCTCGGCGCAGAGGGCGTCTACGTCTTGCGCGGCCTCGGCCGGCCGGGCTTCCACACGCTCCTCCGGCGGCTCAAGCACTACGCCTTGCTCGTCGCCGCCTGCGTCGCGCTGCTCGCGCCTGCGGTCATGGTCGGCATGCACGACGGCGGCTCGATCCACACGCTCGAGGAAGCGAAGAAAGAGCCCGCATTCGGCAAGTCCGGACGCCTTCGCGTGCTGCCGTTTCCGGAGCCCACCCAACAATTCGCGCGCATGTACGAGGAGATGTTCGACCAATACGGGACGACTCCTCGTCCGGAGGTGTGGCGCACCTTCGAAGAGCACCGCGGCGAGATCGTGATCGGGTTCCTCGCCCTCTTGCTCGCGTTGCCGCTGATGCGCCTCGCGACGGGACCGACGCCGGTCGTCGC
>DASUGE010000438.1:0-8737 GCA_036274215.1 Polyangiaceae bacterium
TTACGACGGGCTCCCACCGCCGCTCACCCCGCCCCGCACGTCACCGCCCAACGCCGTCGTGCCCCCGCGCCGGCGAAGCCGGCGCTTGGCGGGCACCCGCGCGCAGAGGCCGAAGGCCGAGCACACGGGCCGCACCGCGCCGCACCCTCGCGGGGGCACCCAGTGATCGCTTCGGCGCGGCCGCTGTAGCGGCGTTCCGGCCCCGCCCGGAGGCGCGCGCTAGCCCGTCCTAGGATCCCGTCACGGGTGCGAGCGGCCGGCGAATGAACGACGGCACCTCCTGCCGCCCGATGGATTCCCACACCTCGGCGTTGAAGTAGGCGCGGGCGCGCCCGTTTCCGAGCACGAGGTTCGCGACGTTCAACGCCATCTCGAGCATGCGCGACTTGATCAGCATGTGCACGATGGCCGTCTCGTGCTCGCGGAACCAAGCCGTCATCACCTCGCGAAATTCGGTCGTGTGCATCTTGGTCTCGGAGCCGTCGACCATCAGCACGTAGCGGCCGCTCGTGCGCAGGTGGCGCTCGCCGTCCTCGATCACGTGCTTGGCGAAGTTCTCCGTCATGATGCCGCGGCGCACGTGCAGGGACACGCCGCGCCCGAAGTCGTGCACCTGCATCACGCCCTGGGAGTCGAAGTAAAGGACGCTGCCGTCGTCGAGGTGTCGCGCGTTCATGAAAATCCCGCCGCCGGAGATCGGCGAGCTTACACCGCAGACCGTTCGCATCGATCGTGAATTTTGGGGGCCACTTCGCCCGCGCGTCCCGCGCTCCCTCACGGGTGAATGTAGACGGTCGTTCCGCTTTCGAAGGGCTCGCCCGCGTACGCGCCGTGCCAGTGGTCGGGCAACGTCGGGAGTGACCACAGGAAGGCGTAGCGCGCGTCGATGGGTGCGAGGTTCACACACCCGTGGGAACGCGAGCGGCCGAAATCGTCGTGCCAATACGCCGCGTGGAGCGCGTAGCCGCCCTTGAAGTATTGAACCCAAGGCACGTCGCGGAGCTCGAATTCATGGTCGGCGACGGCCGAGTCCATCGTCGTCGTCACGTGCTTCTGGTAGATCTTGAAGGTCCCCGTCGGGGTGCTGTGCGTGGTCGCCGGATCGCCGAGGCCGTCTCGCCCCGTGGAGACGAGCGTCGCGTAGATGGGGCGGTCTCCCTCCCAGAGCACGAGCGTCTGGTTCAGGATCGACACCTCGATCCACTTCGCGCCCTTCTTCGCGAACGGCGGCAGCGTGCTCGATTTCGCGATCGTCCGAAGCTCGGCGCTCTTCAGCCAACGACCGTCGCGGGTCTCGACCATGCGCCGGTCGCCCGAGCCACGCACGTTGCCCGTGAGCGGCACGAGCTTGCGGAAATCGGCTGATTCGCCGCTCTCGCCCCGCGCGTCGTAGAAATGGGCGCCCTCCTCACGGATGAACGCGACCGGCAAGCCCGTGGCGCGAATGTCGGCGCCGTGGAACGGCGAGCCGCTGTCCGCCTTGAGCTTGTCGGCGGGGAGCAGGCGCGCGTCGGTCGTGATCGCGAACCGCCGGCCCTGGGCCTCCGGCCCGGCCACGAAGCTCCCGATCAGCGCGAACCCCGCGTGGCGCCGGCTACGGTCGGCAATCACTGCGTAGGGTGGTGCCTTGAAGCTCGAGAGGTTCGGGATGCGGCGCCCGCCGTCGAGCCACCACGGTGGCCGGTCATCGCCGCCCTGCCCTCCGAAGCGCACGCTCGCGTCCATCGGAATGGCCTTGTCGGGTGCGGCGCCCTTGGCGAGACCCTGAGCGTCGAGCGGAACGTCGTTGGCCCCCACGTCGAGCCGATCCCATTGCTCGTGGAGCTTCTTCCAGCTCCGAAGATGGCGCTCGAGGCTCATCTCGTAGGTGCTCTGCTCCTCCGTGGTCGGCACCTTCAGGTAGTTCGGCGCGATCGCGCGCAGAAACGCGTACTTGTACGGCATCGGCTGCTGCCGGTTCGGTTCGACGGCGACCGCGCGCGCGATCGGATGGTCGAGCTTGGTGGTCGCGTCCGGCCCGGCGCACACGAAGCCGAGCGGTCGCACCGCGTACCAACCCCCGGGGCAGTCGCGCAGCGTCACGGGCTTCTCGGATCGCGCTACGCGCGCACCCGCACGCAGGTAGCCGATCACGTCGGCCGTCGGGAGCGGGCGCTTGCGCACCGGCACCACCATGGCGAGCGGCGCGAGCTTGGGGCCGTCCTCGGGGGGCGCGGGAACCTTCGCCCATTCGTCGGCGTCGAGCTTCGGGCCGCCGTTCTCGGCAGCGACGCGCATCGCGGCCGGATCCGGCGGGGCCTCGCGGCCCGCGCAGGCGGTCACGGCGGCGAAACCGAGGGCGACGACCCCGAAACGACTTCTTGGTACCCGCTGGGCCACGCTCCGTGGATGCCAAAGGGGGTGGCCCCTGGCCCAGTTTTCGACCGGACCCCCGGGCACTTGCCGGTCGAGGGCCCATCCTGGCGTCGTTCCAGCCTGGCGCGGGGCCCCGCCTGATGGTTTTATGCCGCGTGGCCGCACGGCGCGGCTCCGCCACGAGGAAAAGACGGGCAATCAGGATGGCCAAGGACACGCTCACCATCACCGACAATCGGACCGGCAAGACGTACGAGGTCCCCATCAGCGACGACACGATCCGCGCGAACGACCTGCGCGAGATCAAGGTGGCGGCCGAAGACTTCGGCCTCATGACGTACGACCCCGGCTTCTTGAACACCTCGTCCTGCCGCTCGTCGATCACGTACATCGACGGCGACAAGGGCATCCTCCGCTACCGTGGCTACCCCGTCGATCAGCTGGCGGAGAACGCGACTTACCTCGAGGTCGCGTACCTGCTCATCAACGGCGAGCTCCCCACCAAGACGGAGCTCGCCGACTTCACGCAGAACGTGACGCATCACACGTTCGTGCACGAGAACGTGCGCTCGTTCATCGACGGCTTCCGCTACGACGCGCACCCGATGGGTATGCTCGTCGCCACGGTCGGCGCGCTCAGCACCTTCTATCCCGAAGCGAAGCACGTGCTCGACGGTGACATCCGCCGCGCCCAAATGGTGCGCCTGATCGCGAAGATGCCGACGCTCGCCGCGTGGAGCTACCGGCACAGCATGGGCATGCCGTTCGTCTATCCGAACAACGAGATGAGCTACAGCGAGAACTTCCTCTACATGATGAAGCGCATCGCCGAGCCGAAGTTCGAGGTGCACCCGGAGATCGTGCGCGCCCTCGACGTGCTCTTCATCCTGCACGCCGATCACGAGCAGAACTGTTCGACCAACGTCATGCGCGGCATCGGCAGCTCGCGCGCCGATCCGTACGTCGCCGTCGCCGGTGCGGCCGCCGCGCTCTACGGACCGCTCCACGGCGGCGCGAACGAAGCCGTTTTGCGCATGCTCCGCGAGATCGGCAGCGTCAGCAACATTCCCGCCTTCGTGAAGGAAGTGAAGGGCGGCGGCGGACGCCTGATGGGCTTCGGGCACCGCGTCTACAAGAACTACGACCCGCGCGCGAAGGTCATCAAGCGCCTGTGCGACCAGGTGATGGATCTCGTCGGCAAGAAGAGCCCGCTTCTGCCGGTGGCGCTCGAGCTCGAGAAGATCGCGCTCTCCGACGAGTATTTCGTCAAACGCAAGCTCTACCCGAACGTCGATTTCTACTCGGGCCTCATCTACGAAGCGCTCCAGATCCCGGTCGACATGTTCCCCGTGCTGTTCGCGATCCCCCGCACGTCGGGCTGGCTCGCGCAGTGGGAGGAAATGCTGCTCGACAAGGACCAGAAGATCGCGCGCCCGCGCCAGATCTACACGGGCTACGACGAGCGCCGCTTCGTCCCCATCTCCGATCGCAAGAGCCCCCTCTCCCCGCCCGCGCAGAGCAAGCCGCGCGTCGAATCGGACTGATAGAACTCCCCAAGCATCATGACGACGGCAAACGAGCTCATCGAGCGTATTCGCACGCGCATCGCGGACCAGCGTGAACTTCTGACCAGCGTCGGCGCAGTCTACAAGTTCGTCTTGGACGGCCCCGACGGCGGGACGTACCTCCTCGACCTCAAGGAATCGCTCGCCATCACGAACGGCGACGGACCCGCGGGCTGCACGGTGCGGATGAGCACCAGCGATTTCGTGGACCTATTCGAAGGTCGCGCGAACGGGCAGGCGCTCTTCTTCACGGGCAAGCTCAAGGTCGAAGGCGACATGGCGCTCGCGCTCCGCCTGCAAACCCTGACTAGCCTCGTGAAATGACCGGGCGGCGCTCCGAACGACCGCCGCCCGGCCGCTCGGGCAAGTCGACGCCCGCGTTCGGCAAGACCATGCCGTTCAAGCAGCCGGCCCTGAACAAGACGCCGGTGCGCCACAGCAAGCGCCCCTTGGCCGAGCAGCCCGCGAAGAACTTCGCAGCGACCTGGCCGCTCTTCGGCGACGCCACGGGGCCGTTCCCGGCCCACCCGCAGACGACCGTGCATCAGCTCGCCCCGCCGAGCGCGGATCTCGCGGCGCTTGCGGGGCGTCCCCCGCCCGCTTCGGAAAAGCACGTCGCGGTCAAGCGCGGCACGACCGCGCGACCTCCGAGCGAAGAGCCGGAATGGCGCCGCGCCGCGAGCGCGCTCACCGAGTGGCTAAACGTGCGCCTCGCCCACGGCACCATTGAGCCGGTCGAGCAAGCGGCGATCGCGCGAGCGTGGGCGGCGTTCTGCCTGGGCGGCGTGACGGAGCCGCAGATCCTGCGCGTCGCGCACATCGTGCAGCGCGCCCACAGCGCGATCCGCGAGAGCCCGCGCGGCCAGCACGACTTGCAGGCGGCGTTCGTCGCCGCGGCGGGGGTGCTGCACGCGGGGTTGCCCACGGCGATCAAGGCGCGCATGCCGCTCGACCGCGTCGTGTACGTCGTGCGCAAGCTGCGAGAGGAAGCCGACCCGTGGACGGCGATCGTCCAGGGCACGACCGAGCTCTTGGGTTGGACGGACTACGCGCGCGTGCACGCCGCCACGGCGATCCGCGCCGTGCTCGAGCGGAGCCGCACGCGATGACCGACCACGCGGCCCTCCCGGTCGCGTTCATGGGTCCGCGCGGCACCTTCTCCGACATCGCCGTGCGCGTCGCATTTCCGGGGGCGCCGGCGCTGGAAGCCCCCACGATCCCCGCCGTTTTCGACTGCGTCGAGCGCGGCGCCGCGTCCGTCGGGGTCGTCCCGATCGAAAACTCTACCGAAGGCGGCGTGAGCGCCACCCTGACGGCGCTGCTCGAGCACTCGCTTTCGATCCGCGGCGAGCTCGTGATTCCGGTCCGGCTCTGCCTAGCCGCGCGCCATCAGGAGCGCTCGCGCATCCGCCGCGTCGCGTCCCACTCCCAGCCTCTCGCTCAGTGCCGGCACTGGCTCGAGCGCGAGCTGCCCGCGGCCGAGGTCGTCTCCACCTCGTCGACGACGACCGGAGCGCTCGAAGCGCAGCGCGACGACGCGACCGCTGCCGTGACGAGCCACCTCGGCGCCGAGCTCCACTCGCTCCTGATCCTCGCCGAGGACATTCAGGACAGCGCGGAAAATGCCACTCGGTTCGTAATCATCGGCCGCGAGGACGCCGCGCGCACCGGACACGACAAGACGAGCATCGTGTTCACGACACCGCACGAGCAAGGCGCACTGCATCAGGCGCTCGGTGTCTTCGACGCCGCCGGCATCAATTTGACCCGCATCGAATCGCGCCCGGCACCCGGCAAGCGTTGGGAGTACGTGTTCGTCACCGATCTCGAGGGCCACCGCACCGACCCCGCCGTGGCCGGCGCCCTCACGGCACTTCGGCAAAGAAGCTCGATCGTGCGCGTGCTCGGAAGCTACCCCCGCGCGCGCGACGCCTCGGATTAACCGAGGAGATTCAACTGCTTACATCCACCGACCGGCGCGCCTGCCGGGGGACTTTACGTGGGATGTCCGAGCATTTATAGATGTAGGCAAAAGTGGGCACCGAGCAGGCGGAGAAGGCGGACGAGGCCGGCGGCGAGCCGCGAGCCGCGGAGAGCGGCTTTCGCGCCTTGCGGCGACGCATCGTCCCCGTGCTGCGCCAGGGCGTGCGCGAGATCGTCCTCGATCGCCCGACGCTGACGGTCGGACGCAGCGCCGTGTGCGAGGTGCAGCTCTCGAGCGCGCTCGTCTCGCGCCGCCACGCGCGCCTCACGCTGACCAATCTCGGCGTCACCGTCGAGGATCTCGGCAGCCGCAACGGCGTCTACGTCAATTCGGTACGCGTCATCGGCTCGGCGCGGCTCAAGCCCGGCGACCGGCTCGCCATCGGGGACGAGCTCTTGGTCTTCGCCGAGCTCACGGAGCCCGAGCGGGACGAGCCGCGCTCCGGCACGGGGCACTCTGCCCCGGCACCGCGCGATACGTTCAACGACGATCAGATCGCCGTGGCGACGCGCAGCGCCGACGTCTTCCAGCTGCTCGCGGGAGTGGTCGACAAGGCACTCGCCCTCGGGCGCGGCGAGGAGGCAGAGCGGGTGATCGCGACGCACCTCCACGCGGCGCTCGCCGACGCCGAAAGCGGGCGCGAGGTGTCGTCCGATATCGCTCGCACCGCGGCCGGCTACGCGGTGAAGCTCGCAGGCGCCACCGGCAAGGCGGCTTGGCTCGACCACGCGGTCAAGCTCTACGACGCGCTCGGCCTCGTGCTGCCGCTCGCGCTCGTCGACGAGATGTACGTCCTCCTGCGCCGCGTGCGCGGGCTCGATCTCGACGTGCTCAAGACCTACACGGAGCACCTGCGCGAGCGAAACCAGGAGCTTGCGCCCGCCGAGCGCTTCGTCCTCCAGCGACTCTTGGGCCTCGAGCGCCTCGCGAGCTGGCAAACGAGCGCTGGGCTTTAAGCCCTGTTCTCTCGCTGGGAGCGCGCGTTCACGGCGCGGCTGCGGGCACGATCTCGATCAGCTCGACGTCGAAGACGAGCGGTGAGTTCGGCGGGATCACGGGCGGGTGGCCGTTCTTGCCGTAGGCCATGTCGCTCGGGATCGTGAGCTTGCGCTTGCCGCCGACCTTCATGCCCGGGATGCCCTCGTCCCAGCCTTTGATCACCATGCCGGCGCCGAGCTTGAGCTCGAACGGCTCGTTGCGGTCCAGGGAGCTGTCGAACTTGGTGCCGTCGAGCAGCTTGCCCGTGTAGTGGACACGCACGGTGTCGCCCGCTTTCGCGGCGGGCCCCTTGCCGACCTTCACGTCCTCTTTGAGGAGCGCGGTCACGGCGTTCGCGGGGCTCGCCGACGGAGCGGGCGTCCCCGCAGCCGCCGGCGCCGCGGCGGGCGTGGCGGCGACCCCGGCGGACGCGGGCGCCACGGGAGCGGACTCCTGCGGCTCGGGCACGCGCGACTGGCAGGCCCCGGCGAGCGCGCCGAAAAGGAGGGCTTTCGTGAGATTCATGCCCGCCTCTTACCACGCTTGCTCGATTTTTCGCTTCGCGAGTCGCGAGCGCTAGGCTCCGTCCCATGAGCCCCAAGCTGCTGGTGCGCTACTTCCTGCGCGGCTGCCTCGTCACGGCACCCCTCGGCCTCACGGTGTACATCGTGTGGTTCGTGCTCGCGACCGTCGACCGGTTCCTGCCGCTGCCGATCCCGGGCCTCGGCCTCGTCGTCACGCTGGTTCTCATCACGCTCGTCGGCGTGCTCACGTCGAACGTCGTCGGCCGCAGCGTGATCGAGCTCGCGGATGGCCTCTTCGGGAGGCTTCCGCTCGTGAAGCTCGTCTACACCTCCATCAAGGATTTGGTGAGCGCTTTCGTCGGAGACAAGAAGCGCTTCGACAAACCGGTCGCGGTCACCATCTCGCCGGGCACCGGCGCGCGCGTGCTCGGCTTCGTCACGCGCGACGGCCTCGGCCGTCTCGGCATGCCGGATCTGGTCGCGGTGTACTTCCCGCAGTCCTACAACTTCGCGGGCTACCTGATGCTCGTGCCGCGCACGAACGTCGAGCCGCTGGATGTCCCGCCTGCGGAGGTCATGACCTTCATCGTCTCGGGCGGAGTCTCGGGGTTCGGCGTGGGGCAGAGTATTTTGCCGCCGGAGTCGCGGGCGGCTTGATGAGGTGCTAGCGCCGAATCGGTGAGCTCTCGTTGACTGGGACGCCTGCCGGATCGACCGATCGATGTGGCGCGTCACGGGCTTCGCCCGCCGTCCCGCACTCTGCCCGGCTAGAGGCTCAGTCCGGCTTGAGACTCGGTCCGGCTTGAGACTCGGTCCGGCCTGAGACTCGGTCCGGCTAAGACTCAGTCCGGCTTGAGTGAGCGGGAGCTGAGCTGCAAAGCGCCGTCGTCGGCGCCGGCGAGGATTTCGTGGGCTTCTTCGTCGGAGAAGCCGAGGAGCTCGATGAGCTCGACGAGGACCTGCGTCTCTTCGAGCGATTGGTCGCCGTCGGCGTGCGTGAGCAACGCCGCGTTGGCGAGCAGGAGCTCGCGGTCCTCACGCGTGAGATCCGCGAGCGGGATGTCCTTCTCGAGCGTGCGCTCCGTGCGGGCGTAATCGAGGATTTCCTTCTCCTCGGCATCGCTCGCGTCGAAGCCGGTGAGCAGTCCCTCGATCACGCTCGCTTCACCGTCCGCGAGCTGGCCGTCCGCCCAGGCGACGGCCACCAACGATTTCACGATGTTCTTCTCGCTCGGAGTCATGAAAGCCCTCTCTCGACCGCTCGCGGTGCGCCGGGATGGTGACTTGGTGCTGAGTTAGTAGCGGTACAGGTCGGGCTTGTACGGGCCCTC
>DASUGE010000439.1:0-15456 GCA_036274215.1 Polyangiaceae bacterium
GGGTATGGCTCATGCTGCCCCCGGCTCCTTGGCGAGCAACGCGCATAAAAATGCCGTTACGTCCCCCACGGTGCGAACATCCTGCACGTTCTCAGGATCGACGTCGATGTGGTACTTTTCGGAGACCTCGGACAAAAGCTCCATGGAGTGCAGGGAATCGAGGCCGAGATCGTCGCGCAGGCGATCCGAAGACTCGATGCGGCCCTGCAGCTCAGGTCGAATGCGGCGGATGATGGCTTCCAGATCCGTTCGGATTTGCGCCGCTGAAACTTGAGACATGACGAGCTCCTTGCGCCGGACGGATGTAGCGGTGGCGCACGTACCAATCGCAGGACTTCTTCAAGGTGGAGAGCAAAGGGGTCGCGGGCGGCAAACCGAGCTCGGCTTCCGCCTTGCCGTTTTGGACATGGCGACCGAAGCGAACGATGTCGATCAGCTCGCGCGACATGGGCGCGCGTCCGCCGGCTCGCGCCGCGCGGGTTCGCGCTTCACCCAAGCTTGCGCGCCAACCGGCCAGCTCGAGCGAGATCGGCTCGGCCTCGAGCGGCACGGCGAGCAGACGCGCCGCGGCGCAGAGCAGTGTGCTCACGGATAGGTTGTGTCCGCCAATGATGTAGCGCTGACCCGTTGCCCCACGCTCGGCAGCGAGGATGTGGGCGCGGGCCAAGTCATCGGCATCCACGACGTTGATCGGGCCGTCAACGCTGAACGGCAAGGCGCGGTTTCCAACGGCGACGATCAAGAAGCCCGTGCCCGCTTTGACGTCGAGCTCGCCGAAGATCGCGGTCGGGATTGTCGTCACCACGTCCAGGCCAGAGCGGGCGGCACGGCAGACCTCGTCCTCGATGGCCGCTTTGACCGAGTGATACACACCTGCCAATGAGCGGAGCTCGACGCGGTCCGCTTCATTCGAGTAGCGAGCACCGTCCTCCGGCGGGCCCACCGTTGCGATCGAGCTCGTCAGCACGTAGCGCGCAACTCGCGCCCTTCGCGCCGCCTCCAGCGTATTTCTAGCCCGCCGGCGCGCGACGGCAAGCTCCGCCTCGCGGTCGAGCGAGTAGCGGGGATAGTGCCCTGCGCAGTTGAAGACGACGTCCTTGCCGCGCATCGCTTGGGTCAGCGAGTCGACATCGTCGAGCTCAGCCGTGACGAGTGGGGCTCCCAGACGCCGAGCGAACAGCGTGTTGCAGTGAACGCGCCGAGTGCCCGACACGTCATGGCCGGCTGCTCGCAAAGCGCGGATCAGGTTCATCCCGACGAACCCCGTGCCGCCGATGACCAGCGCTCTCATGTGCTGCTCGGGGCTACCGTGGGTGGTGAGCCGCTGGCGTGCC
The DNA here is from genome assembly GCA_036274215.1 of Polyangiaceae bacterium. GTDB lineage: Bacteria > Myxococcota_A > Polyangia > Polyangiales > Polyangiaceae > PMG-095. The sequence goes on from DASUGE010000439.1 coordinate 1,335, forward strand.
GGGGCAGCGTGCCTTGAAGAAAATGGGTTTTGAGCGTGACACGGCGGATTTTGCCGCTCGTCGTGCGTTCGATCGTTTTCGGGGGCACGACCACGAGAACGTCGTGCGCGATGCCGATCGCGGCAACCAGCGCGCCGCCGACGTCACGAGCGAGCAGGTCCTTCTCGTGCTCGTTCACTGGATGAGTCTCGAGCACCAAGACGATGCGCTCCGTGCCATCTTGGCCGTCTGGAGTGCCAAAGGCTGCCGCGCGCAAGACTCTTCCTTTGCTCGCCCGAAGCGCGACTTCTTCGAGCTCGTCCGGACCATAGTTACGTCCGCGCTTGACGATGATCTCCTTACTACGACCCGTGATGAAGAGCTCGCCGTCTTGCACGAAGCCTATGTCGCCGGTGCGGAGCCAGCCCTCGTTCAGCACCTCGGCCGTCGCCTGCTCGTTGCGAAAGTATCCATCCATGAGCGACGGACTGCGTAGTCGAATCGCTCCTGACACGCCGGCGGGCAACGCCTGTTCTTGCCCGTCGACGATCGCGACTGTCACTCCTGACAGTGGTGTCCCGACGGAGACGCACTCTCGGCCCCCCGCGCGCACACTCCGCCAGGGCTGACCAGGGTCGGGAAACGTCGCGGCCAGCGAGTTCTCCGCCATGCCGTATACTGGCTGGAAAGCTCGTGGGGCGAAGCCGCGGGCGTCGAAGCGTTGGGCGAAAGCGCGCAGTGTCTCCACGCGCACGGCCTCTGCACCGTTGAACGCGCAGCGCCACGCGCTGAGGTCGAGACCGACCAGATGCCGATCCGACACGCGGTCGAGCACGAATTGATAGGCAAAATTCGGCGCCACGGACAGCGTCGCGCGGCGCTTGGCGAGCCACTGCAACCAGCGCCGCGGCTGAAGCAGGAACGACTCGACCGGCATGAGCAGAAGCGGGTACTGCCAGTAGAGAGCGGTGAGCAACGCCCCGACCAGCCCCATGTCATGAAACAGCGGTAGCCAGCTGACTCCAACGTCATTGGGAGTCATTCGAGCGCGTTCACCGATCATGTGTGCGTTCGCGAGTAGCGCACGGTGTGAGAGCACGACGCCCTTTGGTGCACCAGTCGTGCCGCTCGTGTACTGGATGACCGCGACATCCTCGGGCGAGACGGAGGGCAACCGGCCGCTGTCTCCGGCCGTCAGCTCATCGACGCGCACGACGTGCTCGAGCGGGGAGCCCTTGCCGCAAAGCTTGGGCAGGTGCGCGTCGATCGCGCCGTTCACGAGAAGAAAGCGAGCGTCCGCGGAACGCAAGATCACTTGCACCGTCTCGGCGTAGCGATCCATGCCGCCAAACGAGAGGTTCGGCCCGAGGGGCACGGCGGCCCCGCCCGCGAGCAACACGCCGAAGAAGGCAGCGAGCCAGTCCACGCTCGTCGGGAGCATGATCACCGCGCGATCGCCGCGCCGAAGGCCGAGCGAGACGAGTCGTTGCGCCACGCAGTGCGCGCGCTCCAGGAGCGTGGCAGCTCGTAGCTCCAAGGCGTCGGCGTCCTTGTTCGCGGTCCAGAACAGCGCGCCGTTTCGAGCCGATTGTTCCAGCGCTTCGTTCAGCGTCGCCACGCGCAGCTGAACTTCGTTCGGGTTCGAGAGAATCGACAGCATCACGAGACCTCGGGGTGGGTGAAAATCATGGCGCAGTTGTGGCCGCCGAAGCCCGCCGACTGGTTGAGCGCCGCGCGAATCGTGGCCTTGCGGGCCACGTTGGGCACGTAGTCGAGATCGCACTCGACATCAGGGTGGTAGAGGTTGATCGTGGGCGTCGCGATCTGATGGGCAATCGACAGCACGGTGGCGACCGCTTCGATGGCTCCTGCGGCGCCCATGGCATGGCCGAGCATCGACTTCTGGGAGCTGACCAAGAGCTTCTCGGCGCGCGAACCGAAGACGCGACGTAGGGCTCGCGTCTCTTCGCGGTCGTTCATGCGCGTACTGGTGCCGTGCGCGCTCACGTAGTCAACGAGCTCTCGCGGCAACGACGCATCGAGCAGCGCGCGCTCGATCGCGTCACGCAGGCCGGCACCGTCCGGCGACACCGCGACGAAGCTGTGGGCGTCGGACGACGCTCCCCAGCCGCGCATCTCCGCCAAAATCGGGGCGCCTCGGGCTCTCGCGTGCTCGAGCTCCTCGAGCACCAGAAAGCCCGCGCCCTCGCCGAGCACGAAGCCACGGCGCGTGGCATCGAACGGGCGCGACATCGCGGCGGGCTCTTCGTCGCGCGCGGAATTGAGCGCTCGCATCCAGGCATAAGCCTGAATCACGTCGCGGGTGATGACGGTATCGACGCCGCCGGCGACCATGGCGTTGGCGCGGCCGAGCCTGATCTGGTCGAAAGCCAGGCCGATGGCGTGTGAGCCCGACGCGCACGCGGTGCTGCACGCGAGGCTCGGCCCGCGCAGGCCCTCCAGGATCGAGATCCAGCCCGGTGCCCCGTTCGGCAGCAGCCGAATCACGGTCGTGGGACCGACTCGATAACCCTCCGACGGATGCGGCACGCCGAGCCCCACGCCGGCGACGACACCGACCGATTCCGGATTTTCGTGCTGCGGTCGTCCGGCATGCTCGAGCGCTTCGCTGGCGGCGGCGCACGCAAAATGCACGAAGCGGGCCGTGCGGTTGCGGACGTCCAGCGGAAGGCGCTCCCTGAGGGCATTCGCAGTCTCGGCGTTGACCTCACCTCCGACCGCAACCTTCTCCCCGCTGGGATCGTAGCTCGATATTCGCCCCAACCCGGAGCGCCCCGCGACCAGGCCATCCCAAGACGTGTTGGCGTCAGGACCCAGTGCCGTCACCAGTCCTACGCCCGTAACGACGACGCGCAACGTCTTTGGCCTCATGGTGCATCGATGCATCGCTTGGTCCTGCGCTCCTACGCAGGCGGCGCGAGCCTAGTGCGATGATCAGCCGCGCATGATGACAGGTGTCATACGGTCCCTCCGAAAACGGCGCTACGAGCACAACGTGTCTACTATCGGCCAAAGAACCCATGAAACCGGTCACGCCCAGCCTGCTTCAGCTGGCGTCTCCAGCACCCCCGGCGCGCGCACGGTAAGCGAGTGCCTAGAGCGCGATCATCGCAGGCTGGATGCATCGCTCAACCAGGCCGCGGCGCTTGCTCGCGAGGGCGACTTCGCAACCGCTCAGCGGACCTTCGCCAGCTTTCGAACCGGGCTCGACAAACACATCGACGCCGAGGAAGAGATCCTTTTTCCGGTCTACGAGCAGCGGTGCGCGGGCGACGGGCCGACGAACGTGATGCTCGGCGAGCACGCGAACATCAGGCGGTTGATGGCAGCGGTGGCCGAGCATCTCGGAAAGTCGGACGGTCACGAAGCGGGCCAACAGCTCCTCGCGCTGGCTCGCGCATTGAGCGCACACAACTTCAAAGAGGAGCGAGTCATCTATCCCGAGACCGATGCCGCGTTGGAGCTCGACGTGGATCGTGTTGCGCTCGTGGCTCGGATCGAGGAACACCTCGGCCGCTGAGGCCGAAAGCCCCGCAAAAGGCGCAGACGGAGCCCGGGGGCGGGCTTCGTGCAGGGGTCGCTGACATGGGCGAGCCTCAGTTTCCGCAGGCGCCGTCGAGGCCGAGGTACACGTTGCCGAGCGCCGTCGGCGAGCCGTCGTCGGCGATGAGCTTGGCGTTCGGGATCGGATCGGCGCTGAACCACGAGTAGCGGAAGACGTGGCTGCTCGCTTCGAGGTACGGCACCGCTTCGCGCATGTATTTCTCCTGATCGGCGACGCTCGCCTTGCCGTCGCACGAGAACTCCGTGAGCCAAATCGGCTTGCCGAATTGCTCGAAACCCTCGAGGGAGCCCCCGGGCTCGAGGTAGTCCTGGAGCGACGGCAGATCGCAATTGTACCAGTGAACGGCAACGTAATCGACCTGACAGTCGCTGCAGGCGGCGAAGAAATCTCGGAGGTAGTCGTACGGGCTCGTGCCGTTGTTGCACGCGTCAGCGGGGCCGCAGAAGTTCATGCCCGGCGAGACGATGGGGACGCCCGCGGCGTGCGCCTGCTCTTCGACCTTCGGCCAGAGGGCGGCGGCGTCTTCGGCGGTGATGTTGGATTGCGCGTGGAAGTTCGGCTCGTTGAAGGTGAGGAGGAAGCTCGCGCCGGCGGCGACGGCCGTGTTCACGTCGGTCTTGCCCCACATCATGGGGACGAATTCGACGCCGTTGTCGCCGCTCCCCTTCATCGCCCAGTTGTACCACCAGCCGACACCGGGCGAGAACGCCGGGCCCGGCTCCGTGTTGGCCGCGATGCCGCGTTTGCAAGCGGCCATCGAAGGTGCGCCGCCCATCCCTGCTTCGCCGAGCGAGCCCGCGACGCCCGACCCGCCCTTGCCCGCGTTCCCGCTCGCGCCCGCGGAGCCCGCGCTGCCACCGTTCGTCGCTTTTCCTGCCGATCCACCCGTGTTCGCGCGTCCGGCGCCGCCACCTGCTCCGCTGCCGCCATTCGCAGCTTTCCCTGCCGAGCCGCTGCTCGCGCCGCTCGAGCCGCCCTTCGTGCCGCTCGAGCCGCCGCTTCCCGCGGACGCTCCGGCTCCCGCCCCCGTTGCCGCCGCGCCGCCGGGTGAGTCGTCCTCGTCACTCGAGCAAGCCGCGCAGGCGAAGAGCAGAAGAACGCACGGCCGCGCGAGGCGCATGAGACCACGGTACCACTTGGTCTATGCTCCGCGAACCGTGCACGCGTACCCGTCGCAGCTCGCGGATTTCGTGCTCGATCTGTGGCCGTCGGATCGCCCGCTCGAGCTCGACCGGCGCGCGCTGGTCGAGCTCTTGTCGACCTGTTTTCAAGCGTCGCTCACGCGTGAGGAAGGACGGCAGGTGCGCTTCCGGCTCGTCGCCGCGAGCCCAGATGCGGTGACGCAGGCGCTCGAGCCCGAGCATTTCTTGCCGCTCGAGCTCTCCGCGCGCGAGCCGCTGACCCCGGAGCAGCTCACGCGGCTGAGCCCCGCGGCGCCGTTTCATTCGAGCTTGATCGGCGCATCGCTGGGCGCGGGCGGCTGGGTGATCTGGGGCTTGGTGCATACCGGGGCCGACTGGCTCGCGCCGAGCTGGGGCGGGCGCGATCACCATCGCACGCTCGGCCTCCCGGAGGTGCACGTGCTCGGACCGGGGCGACTCGGTGTCTATGCGGGGCGGGAGCTGATCGCGACGCTCGAGCGCGGGATGATCGAAGCCACCACGACCGACGTGTTCACGTCCGAATGGTTGCCACGCCTGTTTCGACCGCTGCTCGGCCCGGAAGCGCCCGCACCCGACGCGACGCCGAGCGCCGACGACGGCGCCCTCGTGCGCATGATCGCGCAGCACATGGTGCGGCGCGCCGTGTTCTTGATTCGGCAAGCGGGCAACGGCGGGATGATCCTGTTCGCCGATCCGGAGCTCGTCACGAACTGCGTCCTCGCGAAGAGCCCGACGTTGAAGCTCAAGTACGCGTTTCAGGCGGGCGAGGCGCGCGAGCGCTTTCGCCACTTGCAGCGACGGCTGGTGCGCGCGCTCGAAGAGCCCGAGGGAGGCCGGCCCGTGAGCGTCGAGCGCTTCCTCGACATGGAAACCGCGGAAGTGGCGCGCATCGAGCAGGCGATCTTCGACGTGTCGAGCCTGATCGCCGGGCTCGCGGACGTGGACGGCGCCGTGCTGCTCGACAAACGGTTGGAGGTCATCGGCTTTGGGGCCGAGGTTTCGGGTGAGCTCCCCTACCCCGAGCTCGTGTGGCAAGCGCTCGACGTCGAGGGAGAAAAGCGCGCGCCGGAGCCCGCCAACCGCGTGGGGACTCGGCACCGCGCAGCGTATCGCTACGTCACGGCGCATCCCGCGGGGCTCGCGATCGTGATTTCGCACGACGGTGTCGTACGCTTCGTCGCGAACCACGACGGCGAGGTCGTGTTTTGGGATCAATTCCTCAATTGGTGAAAGGGCGGCTCATGGAAAGTCCTCAGGATACGTTGGTCGTCGTCACCGGAGCCTCGGGCTTCATCGCCCTGCATTGCGTGCGCGAGCTGCTCGAGCAGGGCTACCGTGTACGCGGGACGGTGCGCAGCCTCGGCTCCGAGGCGAAGCTCCGCCACGCGCTCTTGCCGCTCGAGCCGGGCGACCGCCTGAGCTTCGCCGAAGCCGACTTGCTCTCCGACGCTGGCTGGACGGAAGCGCTCGCGGGCGCGAAGTACGTCCTGCACGTCGCGTCGCCGCTGCCGAAGTCGCCGCCCAAGGACGACGACGAGCTGATTCGCCCGGCGCGCGAAGGCGCCCTGCGCGTGTTGCGCGCCGCGCGGGTCGCGGGCGTCGCGCGCGTCGTGATGACCTCGTCCCTCGCGGCCATCGCTTCCGGCCATCCGCACGACAGCGGGCACGTGTTCGACGAGAACGACTGGTCCGATCTCGGGCGTACGACCGGCGCGTACGAGAAGAGCAAGACGCTCGCGGAGCAGGCCGCGTGGGAGTACGTGCGCGGCGAGGGCCAAGGCCTCGAGCTCGTGGCCATCAATCCCTCGTTCGTGCTCGGACCGTCGTTGAGCGGCGCCGACAACGCCTCGAACGAGATCGTCGGCAAGCTCGTGCGGCGCGAGATCCCGGGCGTTCCGCAGCTCGAGTTCGGGCTCGTCGACGTGCGGGACCTTGCCAAGGCGCACGTGCTCGCGATGACCGCTCCGAACGCCGCAGGCCAGCGCTTCATCGTCTCGAGCGACACCGCCTGGATGCGCGATATCGCCAAGACGCTCAAAGGCAACGGCTACCGCGTCCCGACGTTCGAGATCCCGAACCTCGTGGCCCGTTTCGTCGCGCTCTTCGATCCGACACTGCGCCTCGTCACGCCCCGCCTGGGACGCCCCGCCCTCCTCTCGGCCGAGAAGGCCCGCCGCGAGCTCGGCTGGTCCGGGCGCAGCATGAAGGAGATGGTGCTCGATACGGCCAAGCACATCAGCGAGCGTCCTCCGGCCCCGACGGCGACCTAAGCTTCGGCCGTCACCACGGGAAAGCCCGCCTTCCCCCACGCGTCGAGCCCGCCGTCGAGCGCGACCGTGCGCATGAAGCCCATCGAGCGGAGCGTGTGCGCAGCGAGCGTGGAGACTTTCCCGTGCTCGCAGTACGTGACGATGCGGAGCGTCGGATCGACGAGCTCGCGATCCGCGCGGAGCTCGAGCTCGCCGCGCGGGATGTTGACCGCACCCGGCAGGTGCCGCGCCCGAAATGCGTCGCGCTCACGCACGTCGAGCACCAGGATGGCGCCATCGCCGTGCTCGATGCGCGCTCTCACGTCCTCCATCGACATGAAGGCGATGTCGCGCGCCGCCTCCGCGATGAGCTGGGTGACGGTCTTCCCGCCCGTTCGGTTGGTGCGCAAGGCTTCCGTCAGGTGCTGTGGCATCGCGATGTCCAGACCGCGCATCAGCTCCACGAACCCTGCGCGCTCGCGCTGTTTTAGCCGCGGGTTGTCGTTCCGCTCCGCGCCGAGCGTCGTGTGGGTGCGGCCCTTGTAGTCGTGGGCGGGGTAAACGAGGAGCGCGTCGTCGAGGGTGAGGAGCTTGCCGAACAGGCTGTCGTAGAGGGCGTTGGGGTCACCCGTCGGCAGATCGGTACGCCCCGTGCCTCCGATCAACAGCGTGTCGCCGGTCAGGATCCGATCGGGAAGCAGCAGACAGAGCGAGTCGTCGGTGTGGCCCGGAGTCTCCAGCACGCGCAAACGGAGCGAGCCCACGACGAGCGTCTCCCCGTCTTCGACGCGCAGATCGACGAACGGGGCCGCGCTCCGGCGGTTCATCACGACGGGGATCGACAGCTCGCGCGCAAGCTCGCGCGACGCCGTGAAGTGATCGGCGTGCGTGTGCGTGTCGAGCACGTAGCGAAGCTTGAGGCCTTTCTCGACGGCCAGCGTCGTGTAGCGATCGACCTCCGCGAGCTCCGGGTCGATCACGATGCCCGCCCGCGTGCTTTCGCAGCCGAGGAGGTAGGAGAGACAGCCGCCGTGCCGGATTTGCTCGAAGATCATCGTTGCCGCCGAAAATCCTAGGGCCCGCGCGGGGTACCGCAATAGACAAATCGGCCTCCGCTGGCGCCGTTTCCGAAAGTAACTATCGCCGCGCTTCGTGCCTGCGACTAGCCTCGCCGTCCCCCGACCCGCGCTCTTCCCCCGATGAATTGGCTCAATGTCGCTGGCTTCTCGTGCGCGGTCGGGTGCGCGCCCGTGGGGCTCGGCCCGCCGAAGACGCTCGATGCGCCCCTCTCGCAGCGCACGGGAGAGGTTCCGTACGGGCTCGGCACCGTCGCGAAGCTCGAGCAACAAGGACCGCTCGTGAAGGTCTCGGCCTACCGGCGCTGCAAGCTCGTCGAGCAAACCGTGATGCGGCGCACCGTGACGCGCGAGCGGGTGAACCTCGCCCCCGAGCTCGATTGGGCGCTCGGCGCGACGGGGGCGGCGCTCGCCGTGGGCGGCGTGGTCGTGCTCGTCGATTCCGGCTCCGTGTACGAGAGCAACATCGACTCGCGCACGTACAATCCCGTCGGTCCGTCGAACGCGCGGGTGATCGGCGGCACGCTCGTCGCGGCGGGCCTCGGTCTCGCCGCCATCGCGCTCGTCGATCAGGCGCGAGCCAGCGGGTTCCAGCAGCACACGGAAGCCGTCGCGGTCGACGGCAAGACGCTCGACGATCGCATTTCGTGCTCGCAGTCGGTGATTGCGGAAGCCGACGTAGCGCTCGCGTTCCGCGCCGGTGAGCCGAGCTTCGTCGGCCGCACGGGGAAGAACGGCGTCCTCACCTTCGAGCCCGATGCCTTCGTCCCTCAGGCGCTCGAGCTCGGCCCGGACGGCAAGCTCACGATCCTGGTCGACGAGGCACCGGTCGGCGAGATCTCCACGGCGGCGCTCTACGCGCAGCGGGAAGCACGGGCCTACGCCGCGCTCGACGCGAAGCTCTGCACCGAGCCGGCGCGCGTCGACGCGTGCGCGGGTTGGCAAGCCTTTCTGACCCGTTACCCGGCGGGTGTTCACGCTGCCGCCGTGCGCGACGTTCTCGTGGCGGCCGAGCCCGGCCTGGTCGCGCTGCGTGACAAGGCGGCCTGGGCGACGGTCGAGCAGCAGATCCCCATCTGCAAGGCTCAGAAGACGCTGGTGACGCTCGACGCGGCGTGCAAGTCCCTGCGCGACTACCAAGCCACGTACCCGAGCGGCGTCGGTCGCGAGCCCGTGAGCAAAGCGCTCGCGAGCATCGCGCAAAAGCGTCTCGCGCTCGAGAAGAAGAAGGTCCGCTGTACCGCGGCGTGCCTACAGGCCTGCGAGCGTGGGCCGGATCCGGCGGCGTGCGCCGCGACTTGCGACACGAAGTGCACGGAATGACCATGATAGCACGCCTCGTCACGTGTCTGATCGTGCTGGGGCTCGCGCTCACGAGCTGCTCCGTGCTCAATCGCGAAGGCCCGGCCGTCACGTGCGACGATCTCCACGACGGCGCCATCAACGCGTGCCAAGACGGCATCATCGCGAGCTGCCTACACGGCAAAGTCACCTACACGCTGTGCGACGCCGACGCGTGCGACGAGAGCTTTCAGGTGCCGGGGGCCTACCGCTGCGCGCCGGAGCTCGAGATGCCGCCTTCGGACGAGCCGACGCCGCTTTAGAGCCCATCCCGCTCGCTACGCGCACGAGATTTTTGCGCTAAGCTTCGGGACTCATGGATCGGCGGACGTTGCTTTCGGCATTGGCGACGGCGCCGTTCGTCGGTTGCCGGAGTGAACGGGTCAGTGAGCCCGCGGCGGTCACTCGCGAGACGGAGCGGCCGGCGATCCTGAGCGTCGAGGCGCTCGGGTTTCAGTGGCGCACGCCGGATCCGTTCCTCTTCTGCGTCCACCACGACGACGGCTATCCGGCGGCCAATGCGGACCTCGGCCCGGCGACTCCGCTCGCGGGGCGAAAGATGGGGAGCGACTTCTCCCATCAGGACGGGTTCAGCATGTACCACGGGGAGGTCGTGCCGGGCTTTCCTCAGCATCCGCACCGCGGGTTCGAGACGGTCACGGTCGTTCGACGCGGGCTCGTCGATCACGCCGACTCGCTCGGCGCGGCGGCGCGCTACGGCGGCGGCGACGTGCAGTGGCTCACCGCGGGCAGCGGCATCGTGCATGCCGAGATGTTCCCGCTCCTCGATCGTCGCGGACCGAACCCGCTCGAGCTCTTTCAGATTTGGCTGAATTTGCCGAGCCAGAGCAAGTTCGTGACCCCGCATTTCTCGATGCTCTGGCGCGACATGATTCCCCATTCGGTCGCGCGCGATGCGAGCGGCAAGCAGACCGAGCTCACGGTGATCGCAGGAGCGCTGAGCGGCGTCACGCCCGCCGCGCCGCCCCCACATTCGTATGCGTCGAAGTCGAGCTCGGAGATCGCCATCTGGACCCTGAAGCTCGAGCCGAACGCCGTGTTCTCGTTGCCGCCGGCACCCGCCGGGGTCAATCGCATGCTCTACTTCTTCCGGGGCAGCGCGCTCAAGGTGGCGGGTCGAGAGATAGCCCCCCGGCACTCGGTGGAGCTCCGGGCCGATGCGCTCGTATCGCTCGAGAACGGAGGCGACGAGAGCGAGCTGTTGATGCTCCAGGGGCGTCCGATCGGCGAGCCGGTCGTGCAGCGCGGGCCCTTCGTCATGAACACCCCAGGCGAGATCCAGGAAGCGTGGCGCGATTACCGCGCGACCGGTTTCGGCGGCTGGCCATGGCCACGCCACGATCCGGTGCTCGGCAGCGATCCGGCGCGCTTTGCGCGGCACGCCGACGGACGCGTTGAGCGCGCGAGCTAGCGCCGCATGACGGCGAATTTTGCGGGAATTTACCGGCCGGTCGTCACGCCGGAGCTCTTGGCCTTCGTCGAGCGCGCCTTCGTCGATCCAGCTCCGGCCGAGCAACGCGACGAGGTCCGGAGCGCCGCGCTCGCCGAGCTCTCGGATGCCGAGCTCGTGCTCGAAGCGGATGGAACGCTCGTGTCGCGTTCGCAGGGCGTCGATTTCGTGCGCGTTCAGCTAGCGCCGGCGGCGCTCGCCGAGCCGCAGACAAGCTTCGAAAAAGCTCCCGGCGTGATCGTCACCTTGCGACGTACCGACCCGGAGACGCTCGTGGCTGACCAGCCGGGCAAGCCGCCCATCACATTCCGCAGGGGTTAGAAGAATTGCGCTGAGGCTCGCGGCGCCCGCTGAGCACGGACGCGGCACGGCTCGTGCTTCGTCACGCCGTGGTGCACGTGGGTGAGCCATGGTGTGCCAGCACGACATGGTCGCGATCGAATCGCAACGTGGAGGAATGATGACTGCGAGAATCTTGGTGGGTAGCAGGGTGAGGTGGTCGGCGGGGATCGCGCTGCTCTTGGGGTGCAGCGCGACGGGCAATACCGATCCATCGACGGACAGCGTGGACGATGCGCTCGGGCGGGTGTCGCAACGACCGGCGCCGCCTCCCCGCGGACCGGGGCGGGGGCCGGGACGCGGGCACGGACCCGGTCATTTTCCGGGGCATCCGCCAGGACAGCACCATCCCGGGCATGGAAACGGACCTGGTGCGCCGGGCGCAGGCGGGGGAACCTCTTCGAGCGGCGGCTCGGGCGGCACATCGGCCGCCGGTGCGGCAAATGCAGGTCAAAGCAATGGCTCGGGCGCCGCGGCGGGAACCGCCGGAACGTTCACGGGCAGCGCGGGCATGGCCGGTGGAGGGTCGATCGATCCGGGCGTGTGCGGCGACGGCATCGTCGGCGCGTACGAGCAATGCGACGACGGCAACGCCACGGTCGGAGACGGCTGCGACACGAGCTGCGTGGTCGAGCCCGGCTTCACCTGTAATTGGGGCGAGCCGTGTCGTGCCGTGAGCTGCGGTGACGGCTTCATCGATTCGTACGCCACCGGTGACGGCAGCTGGGACTCGGAGCAATGCGACGACGGCAACAGCGCGAGTGGTGACGGCTGCAGCGCTGCCTGCGAGCCGGAGCCGGGGTTCTACTGCTTTGCGCCGGGAGAGTCGTGTAAGGACGTCGTCTGCGGCGACGGCGCCGCCGATCCTTACTACGTGCTCGTCGAGGGAAGCGGCGGCAGCGGCGGAACAGCCGGGACCGGGAGCGCCGGGTTCGCGGGCTCGGGACCGACCGAGCCGTACATCGGCTTTGGCTACGAAGTCTGCGACGACGGCAACACGACGAGCGGCGACGGCTGCAACGCGACGTGCGAGCCCGAAAGCGGGTGGATCTGCGACCAGCCCGGACAGCCGTGCCGAAAGCCGCGCTGCGGCGACGGCTACATAGACTTCGTGGAAGGGCGCGACGGCACGGGTGGCTTTGGCGGCTTTGCCGGCGGCACGAGCTCGGGCTCCTACGAGCAGTGCGACGATGCGAACGCCACGTCGGGTGACGGCTGCAGCGCGGAATGCTTCGTCGAGGCCGGCTACTCGTGTCCGTGGAACGGTCAGCCGTGCAAGCTCGCCGTGTGCGGCGACGGTATCGTCGACTACCCGAGTGAGGACTGCGACGACGGCCCGAGCCCGAGCGGCTTCTGCACGAGCAGCTGCCACTACGACTTCGGCAGCGCCGGGAGCGGCTCCGCCGGGTACACGGGAGTCGGTGGCGGCGTGACCGCCGGAAGTGGCTCCGGCGTGGGAGGCACCCTGCCGCAAGGCGGTCGCAGCGCGCGCGGCGGCTAAGTCATTCGCGTCGGGTGGCGCAGCCTGGCACAATAACGGGCGGCACGTGCTTGCTGGCAGCAACCTCATGAAACGGTTTCTGGCAGCGGCTTGTGCCGCCGCGTTTCTCATCGGCTGCAGCGGGAAATCCGAGCGAGGCGACGGGAACAAGGGAGGCAGCGCGGGTACGGCGGGAGGAGCCGCCGGCACGGCAGGCACCGGACATTCGGGGAGCACGTCGGCGGGAGCCGGCGCGGTCGCGGGACGCGGAGGTGCGAGTGGAAGCGGAGGCGGGAGCGGCAGGCCTGCGTGAGCGACGACGACTGCACGGGCAACCTCAAGTGCTGTAGCTCGCCGATCGGCGTCGTCTCGTGCACGACGCCCATGGGTAACGGCTGCCCGCTGACGCCGTAAGCAGTGCTCGGAGCTCAGGCGACGTTCGTGAGCGCGCCGGTGGGGCGGCTGCGCGGGCGGCTTCGGTTCGCCTTCACCTCGTACATGCGAGCATCGGCTTCGACGAGCAGGCTCTCCATCGCGATCGGCGCCGCCGGGTCGAAGCTCGCGACCCCGAGGCTGAACGCCAGCGCGTAGTCCCGACCCGACTGCTGGTTCAGCTCGGCGAGCGCGCGATCGAGGCGTCCCTTCAGGATCTCGACCGAGTCACCTTCTATGTTGCCCGCCAAGACGACGAACTCGTCGCCGCCGAGCCGAGCCACCAGATCCGTGGCGCGGCACGTCGAGCGCAAGAGCTCCGCCGCCTCGCCGATCGCGCGGTCGCCGAAGCCGTGGCCGAGCTGGTCGTTGATGTGTTTCAAGCCGTCGAGATCGACGAAGAGCAGCGCCAGGTGATGTTTCTCGCGTTCGGCGACGCGCACGACTTGCTGGGAAAGCTCCAGGAAACCGCGCCGGTTGTAGAGCCCGGTGAGACCGTCACGCAACGACAGGTTCCGGAGCTCCTCGGCCTGCACGGCGAGACGCTGCTCGAGCTGCCGGCGCACCGTGACGTCGCGCCCCGCCGACTGGTAGTGGCGGAGCCGTCCGTCCTCGCCGTTCACGCGCGCGACCCTGAACTCGAACCAGCGGTACTCGCTGTCGCGCCGCCGCAAGCGGCAGGTCACGACTCCGCTCTGAACCTCACCCGACTGGAACTTGTGCAAGCTGTAGCGCACGCTCGCCGTGTCCTCCGGGTGGAGGAGGCTCCAGGCGGACATGGCGTGCATCTCCGCGGGCGTCCGTCCGAGCAGCGTCTCGACCGACGGGCTCACGAAGCAGAGCTCCCCGTCGGGCCCGTGAATCGCGACGAGGTCGGTCACGTTTTCGACGAGCACCCGGTACCGCTCCTCGCTCTCGGCAAGCTCGGCCGCAGCGACACGAACCTCACGCGCCTCGCGCTGCAACGAGTAGAAGCTCATCGCCAAGAGGGCGAGCATGAGCGCGG
>DASUGE010000440.1:0-6731 GCA_036274215.1 Polyangiaceae bacterium
GCCGACGCGCAGCGCCGACAATCCCCGCCTGCTGGGGCCGAGCATCCGCTGGGGCGTCGGCCGCGGGAGCTTTGCGTACAAGAACGAGCTCTTCGGTCCGGTGCTCTCCGTGATCGAAGCGGCCGATTTCGAAGATGCGCTCGCGCTCGTGAACGGCACCCGCTACGGCCTCACTGCGGGGCTCGAAAGCCTCGGCGCCGCCGAACAATCCGCGTTTCTCGAGCGCGCTCATGCAGGAAATATCTATGTCAATCGTCCCGTCACCGGCGCGGTCGTCGGCCGCCAGCCGTTCGGCGGCGTCAAAGCGTCGAGCTTCGGTCCCGGCTTCAAGGCGGGTGGCCCGAACACGCTGCTCGGCCTCGCGCGGGTCGTCGGCGAGAAGAGCCCGCGCCACACCGTTCCGCTCTCGCGCGGTCCGCGCCTGCCCGCTCGCGCCCCAGCGCACGAGCGCGCACCCGCGCCGTTCGACTACGGCGCGCTCCAATCCGTCATCGACGACACGCTGCGCGACGCCACGCGGCCCGAACAGGAGCGCCTCGCTCGACGTTTGAAGAGCTACGAAGCCGCCGCGCACGACGAGCTCGCCCCCGCCCACGCGCAGGCCGAGATCCTCGGTTTCTCGGACACGTTCCATTACCGCCCGGCGCGCGTGCTCTTGATCGTCCCGAAGAGCACGGGTGAGCTCGATCTCTTGAGTGCGCTGATCGCAACGACGCTCGTCGGAGCCAAGGTCGATATGGCGGTCGAAGAGCGCCACGCGTCCGCTCGCTTCCTGCATCTCGTCCCCGCCGATGCCCCGCGCTTCGACGACCCTGAGCTGCTCGCCGCGGTGGCCGGCGGAACTCTGTACGACCGCATCCGCGTGCTCGGTCCTGCTACCGGCCCGGCCGCTGAAGCCGCCGCTGCGCTCGTCCGCGCGAGCCCGCACCTCGACGCCGACCCGGTTCACGACTCCGGCTACATCGAGCTCCGCCGCTACACGACCGAGCAGAGCCGGAGCGTCGCGCTCCATCGCCACGGCAACCTGAGCCTTATTGCGGCGCTCGAGCGTCGAAGGGCAGACCAAGCCGGCTCATGACCGATCTCCACGTCACCGACGCCCTCACCCTCCCGAGCGCCGAGCTCGAATGGACGGCCGTGCGCGCGGGCGGCCCCGGGGGTCAAAACGTGAACAAAGTCTCGACCAAGGTCGAGCTTCGCTTCGACCTTCGCAACACCGTCGTCCTGCCCGCCGCCGTCCGCGCGCGACTCACCGCGCTCGCGCGCGGGCGCCTCGACGCCGAAGGCCGCATCCTCATCATTTGCGACGAAACCCGCTCGCAGCCCCAAAACCTCGAGCGCGCCCGCGCCCGCCTGGCGGAGCTCGTGCGCGCCGCTCTCGTGCGCCCGAAGCTGCGGCGCCCGACGCGCCCCACGCGCGGCTCCAACGAGCGGCGCCTCAACGAAAAGCGACACGCCGGCGCGAAGAAGGCGCAGCGCAGCGGTCGCGGGGACGACTAGACGGGCCCGCTTCCAACTGGCGGGTCCGAAGTCAGCGCCTCAGCCCGAGCGTTATGGCGGCGGCTCCCACAGCTCGAAGCGATTTCCTTCGGGATCCATCGCCCAGCCGAACTTTCCGTACGACTCCTCTTGCACCTTCTCGTCGACGGTAGCGCCCGCGGCGCGGAGCTGCGCGAGCATCGCGTGCAGATCCTTCACGCGGAAGTTGATCATGAACGGAGCCGTGCTCGGCTCGAAGTATTTCGTGTCGGTGGGGAACGGGGACCAGATCAGAAACGGCCCGGGATCTCCCTCCGTCATGAACATCGTTTCGCCTTGCCCCTCGCCCGGCAGGCCTAGGTGCTCGCGGTACCAAGCCTTGAGCTTCGCTGGGTCTTTGGCCTTGAAAAAGATCCCTCCGACACCAACCACGCGTTCCATCAGGCCAGCGTACTCGGCCACAGAAGGCGTTTCAATGCTCGCTGTCGGCGTTCTCGAGCTTCCGAATCACGGTGACGATGTTCGCGGCGTCTATCCCCGCCGCTTTCATCAGCACGACGGCGCGCGCCACGTCGTCGGCGTCGACGGCGTCGAAGAACTCGTCGACCTTGTCGATGGCCGCCAAAGCCTCGAGAACCAGCGTGCCTTCGAAATCCGTTTCGTCCATTCGAGTGCCCCAGTGTCGCGCCAGCTCCGGATCAGGGCAACGCTTTTCGTGGCGGAGCGGCTCTCTCGTCCGGCGACGAGACGGCTACGCCCGAGTCCGCGATCGATGATGCGCCGTCACCGCGAGCGCCGCAGCTGCAGCCAACTTGTGCTTCGCCTGCCACGGTGGCCCGACGGATTTTCCCATGGCACTCAGAAGAGCGTCAAAATCCTGCTGCCCAAGCGCGGCCGCTGCATCGCGAAACACGCGTTCACGATCGTACCAGTGCACCGTCCAACCGCGCGCTTCGGCCGCTGCCGCGAGCGTCTCGCGGTACATCACGGAGTCGGCGAAGGTCTGTGCGCGATGGTCAGCGATGCGCTCCTCGATCGTCGGCGGCAACGCGGGGCAAACGCGAAGGGCAATGTCCGCGATCGGCGTCGCGACCGACGCAGCGAGGGCGTCGAGTGCTTCATGCGCGCCGCGTAGCGCAGCGTCACGAACACGCTCGACGAGCGCGACGGCGTCGGCAAGGGTGAGGGCGCGCGCACCCGGCGTGTTCAGGTAGCGCCCGACGGCCCAGGAGCCTTCGTGATGGTGCGGATGAGTCGGGAGGTCGGGCCCCGTGAGGTCAACTTGGCGGCGATCGAGCAGGTTGCAACTCTGGTCGATCGTTACGAGCACCGCGGAGTTGCCGTGCTCGGTGACGCCGACGGCCGCCGTTGCTCGAGGTCGCGCGTTCATCGCGTCACGTCAGGAGCGCTCACCCACACCATGGCTCACCCCCGTAACGTAACAGCTTCCACGCTGCGTCCATTGCCGGTTCCGCTAGGATGCCGGCATCGATGGTCCGCGAGTCGCTCCTGCTTGCTGCGCTCGTGGTACTCGTGACGCGTCACGCTCGCGCGGAGCAGGGCACGGCCGAGACGGCGGCCTTGAGTTGGGTGCTGGGCGAGGGTGCCGAGGGTTGTCCCGCCGAGGTTGACGTAGCAGGCGCCATCGCGGAGCAGCTGGGGCGCCGCGCGTTGGTTCCCCGGGACCAAGCCGAGCTCGTCGTCGAGGCAAAGCTCATGGCGAGGCCGGGGGGTGGCTTTCACGTCGCCATCACGATGTTTCGCGGCGATGAGATCGTCGGACAGCGCGAGCTCGAGAGCGAGAGCCCGTCGTGCCAGCTCGCCGCGGAGAACGCGGCGCTCGTGATCGCCCTCGCGATCGATCCGGAGGCGTCGCTCGAGCGGGTAGCGATCCCCGCGGGAAAACGGCGCTCCGAACCGCTTCCGCCACCGGCTCCGCCTCCAATACCCGAGCCGGCGAAACCAACGGCGAACCCGCCGCCATCTCCGGCCGCTCCGCCGTGGCAAGGGGACCTAGAGCTTGCCGTGGGAGTCGTGACCGGCACCGTGCCGGACGTCAGCTTGGGCCTGTTCATTCGAGGTCGCGCGCTGCCACCGTCACTGCCGTTCGGTATCGAGCTCGAAGGTGCGTACGTTCCTTCACAAAGCGTCGACGTAGCGCCGGGCAAGGGCGCGCATTTTGCGGAATTTCACGCCGGCGCGGCTTTGTGCAGCCGCCCGCCCCGCGCGACGAGCCTCTGGGGCGCGCTCTGCGCCGGCGCCAACGTGGGCGCCGTCAGCGGAAAGGCCTACGGCTACGAGGTCACGCCGCCGTTCAGCACGTTGACCGTCGCGCTCAGCGCGCGGGGGCGCCTCGGCTTGCGGGTCGCACGTGGCTTCTCCCTGGTCGCGGGGCCCGATCTCGAGGTGCCTCTGAAAAGGGACTACTTCGAGGCCGAATCACCCGAAGCGACCGAGCCGATCTTCAGGAGCTCAGCGGTCGGGCTCGGATTCGAGCTCGGAATGGTTTGGGAGCTGTGAGTGATAATTTTCGCCTGGTGCGGCCAATAGCTAGGGAATAGGAGCTGGCGCGCTCGTCCTTGTCCACGCCTCTGCTCGATTTCGACCATGTCCTCGCGGAGTCGACCCCGTTCGTGTGGCGCGTTCTCGGACGCTTGGGCGTGGCGCGCGCGGACATTCCCGACCTTTGCCAAGAGGTGTTTCTCGTCGTCCATCGCCGTCGACACGACTACGACGGCCGTCCCGTGCGCGCCTGGATCTACGGCATCTGTACGCGTACGGCGGCCGACTATCGCAAGCGCGCGTTTCGACGCCACGAAGACCTGCCCGAGTCGCTCCCTGAGCGGGCCGTTGACCCGCCGCAGGAGGCCGTGCTCGACGCGGTGCGCGCGCTCGCTCGACTCGAGGGAGTCTTGGCTGAGCTCGACCAGGGCATGCGCGAGGTCTTCGTCCTCTACGAGCTCGAGGAGCTCACGATGAAGGAGGTCGCGAGCATCGTCGATTGTCCGCTCCAGACCGCGTACTCGCGCTTGCACGCTGCGCGCCGCGCCGTGCGGGTGGCGTTCGGTGCGCCGCCGGGGGGCGAATCGCCATGACGCCCGCTCGCGACCCCCCGCGCTTGCGCACGCTCGACGAAGAGCTGCCGAACGACCTCTTGCTCGCGCTCCGAGCACCGGGCGAGACGGCAACGGCCGTCGAGGTAGCGGCGCTCGTTCGACGCGTGCGCGCCGAAACGACTCGTGATGAAGACGGGGCTCCGCGTCGCGCCGTGGTACCGCGCCGGCCCACCGCACGCGGACGCGCCGCGTCGCTCGTGCTTTCGTTTTCATTGGGCGCGGCAGCCGGAGTCGCCGTGTCCGGCGCGGGCTTCGTCATCGAACGAAGTCGCAGCACGGAGCCGGCGAAACTCACGGCTCCATCCGCACGGCCGCAGCCAAAGCCAACCTCGCAACCGGTCGCACCAGCGCCCGTGCCCAGCGCTGTGCTCGAGGTCCCGCCGCAGACGTCGTCCGAGCCGCCTCCACGCAGCGCGCCAGAGCCCGCACGCCTTCCCGTTCCGGATCCGGAGCTCGCCTCGCCGAGCGCGGTGCCAAGCGGCGTGCCCGCGGCGAATCGTGAGGAGCTAGCCTTACTGGCGCGCGCCCAGAGCAGCCTCGACGCCCATCCGCGGCAGGCCCTCGCTCTGACGGGTGAGCACGAACGACGGTTCCCCCACGGAGCGCTCGTGCAGGAGCGTGAGGTCGTCGCGATCGATGCGCTCCTGCGTCTCGGCCGGCGCGGGGAGGCGGCGATCCGCGCCGTGCGCTTCCACCGGGAATTTCCCGCGTCCGTGCACGCGCGCCGCCTCGACGTGCTGCTCGGTGCGGCCGGCGGCTCCGCCCGTGATCATAATTGACGGGGACTCCGTCCAAGAACAGCCGTGGCCCGCCAGCGCACCATGAGATCGATAGGGCTCGTGACCGTGCTTGGCCTGGCCGGCTGCGCTCTCTCGAAGCACGTGGTGGTGGGTAGGGACGGACAGCACGCCGACGGCGGAGTCGGTGGCGTCTCGGATGACGTCGACGCGGGCGGCGAGAACGGCGTGGGCGCCACGCCAGGTGCGGGCGGCACGCCGACGGGCGGTGGCGCGGGACGCGGTGGCGGCGCAGGAATCAGTGGCAGCGCGGGAAACACAGGGACCGGCGGCAGCGGCGCATTCGCAGGGACCCCGAACGGTGGCAGCGGCGGCGCGCTGGGAGGCACTGGCGGTCTTCCGCCCGAATGCGAGGGGGCCGTCACCGTCGAAGCCAACCAAACGTTCGAGGTGGGCGCGGAGCCGACCAAGCCGATTGCCCGCGTCACCGGCGATCTCGTGATCCACGGCTCCGCGACCGAGCTCGACGCCCTCCGCTGCCTCGAGAGGGTCGACGGCAGCGTTCACATCGTCGACGCCACGGGTCTCACTCATCTGAATGCGCTCTCGCGGCTCGCGAGCATTGGTGGCGACCTATCCATCGAGACGACGGCCCTCACCGATATCTCTGGCCTGCGCTCACTCACGTCCTACATAGACTCGCTCACCATCGTCGGTAACGAGAAGCTCACGACTCTCGACGGCCTCGAGGGCCTGCCCGGAATCGGGCCGGTGACGATCGAGAACAACGTTGCCCTGCAGAACATCGATGGGCTGTCGCACGTCACCGGCCTCGTCGGCGACATTCAGATCGACGGCAACGCTACGCTCGTCAACATCGACGGACTCCGTGGGATCACCATGTCGACGGGAAAAGTCGAAATCTACGCGAACCGCGCGCTCGTCGACGTGGAGGGCCTCGCCGGAATGACGGACATTCCGAGCGCCATTTCGCTCTATGACAACGACTCGCTCGCGAGCATCGGCGGGTTGCGGAGCCTCGCGAGCGTCGGCTATCTGAATCTCTATGACAACCCGGCGCTCCGTGACTTGAGCGGCCTCGAAAACCTGACGGTCGCGGGGTCCATTTCCATTTCCGGCTGCGAGCGTCTCGACAGCATCGAAGCGCTCACCGGCCTCACGACGCTGCGAAGCATCGGTCTCGACAACCTACCGGCCCTGAGTGGCCTCGGAGGTTTGCGCAATCTATCGAGCATCGAAAAGCTCAACCTGTCCGGCACCTGGCTCACCACGTTGGACGGGCTCGACCAGCTCGAGACGATCGGCAGCCTGACAATCAGCGCGTCCGGTCTCACCGATCTCCGGAGTCTCGAGAACGTGCAGGTCACTGCGTCTCTCA
>DASUGE010000441.1:0-6093 GCA_036274215.1 Polyangiaceae bacterium
GAGAGCTCGGGCGGCGTGCACGACAACGTGGCCGCCCCGGCGACCCCGCCGGCCGCCGCCACGGGCCACGCTTCGGGCGGCTCGCTGAGCGGTGGTTTGGCCAGCGAGCCAAGGCCGTAGAGCCGATCGCCCGTTCTCGAATCGCCCGCGGGCGTTCTGCCCCAACCTGCTAAGATCGCGGGATGTTACGGGCCCTCGAGCGCCTCGGTCGCGTGGTCGTCGTCCTCGCGGTGTTCGGTGTGGCTTCGTACTTCGCGCTGCGCTTCGACTCCGGCGGCCTCTGGCGCGGGTTCGTTGCGGCGCACGTCGCGGCGGCACCGGGGCGTCCGAACGCGCCGTACGATCTGACGCAGCTCGTCGCCGTGAGCGAGACGCTCGAGACGATCCGCAAGCGTTACGTCGACCCGGCGCGCGTCAAGCCGCGCCAGATGTTCCTGAGCGCGCTCAATCAGATCCAGAAGGAAGTCGCGCAGGTCATCGTCCGCTACGACGACAAGACGCAGAAGGTGTGGGTTCAGGTCGACTCGGACTCGAAAGACTTCCGCGTCGACAACGTGCAGGGTCACTGGGACGTCGCGGCGCGCTTGCGCGAGGTGTTCAGCTTCCTGCAGTCGCACCTCAAGGACACGGGCGTCGATTTGCACGAGGTCGAGTACGCCGCGTGCAACGGCATGCTGCGCACGCTCGACCCGCACAGCGTGTTCCTGAGCCCCGACGCGTACCGCGAGATGAACCTCTCGACCTCGGGCCACTTCGGCGGCCTCGGCATCGTGATCTCGATCCGCGATCAGATGCTGACGGTGATGAAGCCGATGCCGGGCACGCCGGCCGGGCGCGCCGGGGTGCGGCGGCTCGACCGCATCATGAAGATCAACAACGAGTCGTCGCTCAACATGCCGCTCGACGACGCGGTGCAGCGCCTGCGCGGCAAGCCCGGCTCGAAGGTCACGGTCTGGATCCAGCGCGACGGTCCCGAAGGCTGGCAAGGCGCGCGCCCGTTCGAGCTCGTGCGCGAAGAGATCCAGGTGAAATCGGTCGAGTCGCGCCAGCTCGCGCCCGGCATCGGCTACGTCCGCATCAAGCAGTTCCAGTCGAGCACCTCGGACGAGCTCGAGAGCGCGCTCGCCGACTTCCACAAGAAGGACAAGCTCAAGGGCTTGGTCCTCGACCTCCGGAGCAACCCGGGCGGTCTCCTCGAGCAGGCAGCGCAGGTCGCCGATCGCTTCCTCGACGAAGGCGTGATCGTGGCGACCGTCGGCAACTCCGAGGGCCGGGACGAGAAGCGCGCCGTGCGCGCCGGGACCGAGCCGCCCTACCCGATGGTCGTGCTCGTCAACGGCATGAGCGCGAGCGCGAGCGAGATCGTCGCGGGCGCGCTCAAGAACCTCGACCGCGCCGTGATCGTCGGGCAGACCACGTTCGGCAAGGGCAGCGTGCAGCTCGTGTTCCCGCGTGTCACGCCCGAGAACGCCGCGCTCAAGCTCACGATCGCGCAGTACCTGACGCCCGGGGATTTCTCGATCCAGGGCGTCGGCGTCGCTCCCGACATCGAGCTCGATCCGATGACGGCCGATACGATCGAGATGGATTTGTTCCGCTCCGATCGCGCGCTCCGCGAGCGCGACCTCACGAAGAGCCTGAACGGCGGCGGGCATCGCAGCTCCGACCGTCCCGCCTTCACGCTGCGCTACGACCTGCCGGAGAAGACGCGCGCCGCCATCCGCGACCGCGGCGACGATCTCGACGACGACTTCGAGATGGATTTCCCGATCAAGGTCGGCGCGGGACTCGTGGGCAAGCTCTCGCCCGGCCGCCGCACGGAGCAAGTGCGCGGCGCGAAGCAGTACCTCGACAAGCTGCAGGAGACCGAGATCGAGGCGCTCTCGAGCGATCTCGCCAAGCTCGGCATCGACTGGTCGGCGCCGCCGAAGGATTCGGTCGGCCCGACGGCGGCGGACTACGAGGTGAAGGTCTCGACCGATCGCCAGAACGACACCATCACCGCGGGCGACTCGATGACGCTCACGGTCGCCGTGAAAAACAAGGGCAAGTCGCCCGTGCACCAGCTGCGCGCCGTCACGAAGAGCGACGGGCCGTACTGGGACGAGAAGGAGCTCGCGTTCGGCCGCATCGGCCCCGGCGAGACGCGCACGGCGACGGTGCCGCTCGGCTTCTGCGAGCTCGACGGCAAGAAGCCCGGCTCGACCAAGCCCGTGCCGGAAGACGCCAAGCGCGTCTGCAAGATCCCGAAGGATGCCACCACGCGCCAGGACATCGTGCGCATCCAGTTCTCGGCCGAGGGCGCCGAGCCGCCGCGCGACGCCGAGGTCCGCCCCACCATCAACGAGCTGCCGCGGCCGATCTTCGCCTACAACTACCAGGTCGTCGACAATCGCCCCGGCGACGGCGACGGGCAGATCGCGCTCGGCGAAGGCGTCACGATTTACCTGAACCTGAAGAACGTCGGTAAGGGCACCTCGTACGAGACGCAGGCGAACCTGCGCAACGTCACGGGCGACGGCCTCTTGCTCCACGCCGGTCGCTTCGACGTCTCGAACATCAAGCCGGGCGAGACGCGGAACGTCGCCTTCACGTTCGACGTGCTCGATTCCCTCGTCGAGCCGAGCGCCAACATCGAGCTCAGCGTCACCGACCGCGATCTGCGCGTCGGCGCGAGCGAGAAGCCGAAGCTCCCCGTCGTGAAGACGCCGCTCGCCATCAAGCCGGCGACCGGGTTCGTCAGCGTTCCCGCGGTGACCGGCGTGCGCGGCCAGCCGCTGTTCCCGGCGCCCGTCGTCGGCCAGCTGCCGAAGGGCGCCACGCTCGAGCGCAGCGGCACGTTCGCCGATTTCACGAAGGTGCAGCTCGGCGATTCGCGCTTCGGGTTCGTCGAAACGCGCGCGGTCAAGGACGGTGCGGCCGGACCCGCCAAGCCGCAGCTCGAGCCGGTGCTGAGCCACTCGCCCCCGCTGCTCGAGGTCGCGCCCGCGAGCCTCTCCACGCGCGAGCCGCGGATCCACGTCGCCGGTCACGCGACGGACAGCGACCGGGTCAAGGACGTCTTCGTCTTCGTCGGCCCGCGCAAGGTGTTCTACCAATCGAACGGCAAGGCCGCGGATCCGAAGCGCATCGATTTCGCGTTCGACGCGGATCTGCAGCCCGGCGTGAACGTGATCACGGTCGTCGCGCGCGAGAACGAGGACACGGTCGAGCGGCGCACGATGATCGTGCGGCGCGACGGCCCGAAGGGCGAGGCCATGCCGACGCCCAAGGCCGAGACGCTCGGCGAAGACTGGGATCTCGGCGCCGGCGGCGACTAAGCCGCGCCGCGAGGGCGGCCGCTGCATATCACCGAGCCGCTCCCCCGTCTTCGACTCGCGAAGCCGGCACGCTCGCTCCCGCATCCGCGCCTTCGAGATCTTTGCAGCACCGAAAGCCTAGATGGTAGTTCCGGTGGCTGTTCGTATCGTCGATGCGGCTGACGTGCCAATCCGGAGCGCGCCAGCGGCAGTCGTCTTCGTGGGCTTCACCATGGAGGAAGATGAACCAGCTGCCCTTCATCTCCGTCTCGCCGGAGCCGCCGCGGCTGCCGAGCTCTTCGGGCTTGCGCGGGAAGTTCATGTGCTCGGCCGCGTTGCCGTTGAGGTCGTACACGCCGAGCGGGCTCACGCAGTCGGGAAAAGAGCCCGCCGGGTAGTCGTTCGAGCCGCAGCCGCCCCAGGTCGGCACTAGACATTTCGGCCCTTTTTTCGAGCCCGTGGCGCAAAGGGCGTGATTCTTCTCCTTGCCGTAAGACCAGACGATCTCGCGGTGCTGGTTGTGCAGGTACTGCATCATGATGCGCCGCTCGCCCCAGGCGTACTCGCTGTCGGGGCTCTTGACCGCCCCGGCGCAGGCCCCTTCCCATTCGTGCGCGTCGCACAGCCGCTTGCCGAGCGCGTGACACAGTTCCTGCGCTTCGTTCGCGCGCACCCACACGACAGGGTACTCGCACTCGATGTTCGGGAATTCGAACTGGTCGATGCACTGCTTGGCCGTCGCCGCGCTCTCGCCCGCCGACGGATCGTAGAGCGGCACCATGTTGGGTGCGCCGCAGCGCAAGTCCGCCGGAGCGATGCGCGAAGCGTGCGCCCGGCGCTCGAGGCACTCGGCACGCGTCAGTGGATGAGTCGTCGGCTTCGGGTTGCCCTGGCCGATCCAGTCGGAGCGGTGGAAGATCGCGCGCACGGCTTCCATCGCCGCCGGGCCGAGGCCGAGCGCGTTTTGCATGTTGGTGAGCAGCGCCTCGTTGCGCTCCGCGAGGGTGCCGCCGTCGAGCTCGATGTACGGCACGGGCGCTGGCGCGGCGTCAGCGCTCCCCGTGGCGAGCGCGACGCCTGCGTCTTCGGGAGCTTCGCCTCCGGCGTCGTGGCGGCCGGCGTCCGCGGCGGGCGAGGGGACTCCGACTCCTGCGCTCGGCGCGCGCTGCGAGCGCGGTGCGAGCGCGACGGCGCCGCCGACCACTCCCGCGCTCACGAGCACGACCGCAACGCCGCGTCCGCGCTTGAGGTACGGTCCAGCTCGGCCGGGCTCGGACACCGCTCGCATCGTACCCGTCTCTGACCCTCGCCGAAAGTCGGCGCTGTCCCTTGGAACGCCGGCGCTCGAGGTCGTAGGCTCCGCGCACGAACATGGTCCGCCTCCACATCAACATCGATCACGTCGCGACCGTGCGTAACGCGCGCGGGACCCTGTACCCGGATCCGGTGCTCGCCGCGGGCATCTGCGAGCTCGCCGGCGCCGACGGGATCACGGCGCACCTGCGTGAGGATCGCCGTCACATGCGGGATGCGGACATCGAGCGGCTCCGCGCATCGCTCGTGACGACGTTGAACCTCGAGATGGCCGCGACCGACGAGATGATCGCCATCGCCGAGCGAATTCGCCCCGACGTGATCACGCTCGTGCCCGAGCGCCGCGCGGAGCTCACGACCGAGGGCGGGCTCGACGTGCTCGCGACGCGCGCGCAAGTCGAGAAGACGGCGAAGAGCGCGAGCGCGCTCGGCATCAAGCTCAGCCTGTTCGTCGCGGCGGACGCGGCGCAGCTCGAAGCGAGCCGCGACCTCGGCGCGCGGCAGATCGAGCTCCACACGGGTGAGTACGCACACGCGCGCGGCCGAGCCCGCGCCGAAGCCCTGTCGCGCCTCGCCCGCGGCGCGCGCCATGCGCAGAAGCTCGGTCTCGAAGTGGCGGCGGGCCACGGCCTCACGCGCGAGAACGTCGCCGCCGTCACCGCGATCCCGGAGATCGAGGAGCTGAACATCGGCCACGCCATCATCGCGGACGCCGTGCTCGTCGGGCTGGAGCGAGCGGTGCGCGACATGCGCACGGCCATCGAGCGCGGCGTCTCCGCTCGAACGACGGGGGCGCCCCGGTGAAACCGGTCCTGTCGCGCGCCGAGGTGCGGGAGCTCGACCGCCGCGCCGAGAGCGAGGCAGAGATCCCGACGCTCGCGCTGATGGAGCGCGCGGGGCGCGGCGCGACGGCGATCATCGTCGAGCATTTCCCGACGCCCCGGCGCGCGATCATCGTGTGCGGTGCGGGCAACAACGGCGGCGACGGCTTCGTCGTCGCTCGTTTGCTCTGCGAGCACGGTTGGTCGCCCAGCGTCTTCTTGGTGGGTGACCCGGCGAAGCTCCGCGGCGACGCGCTCCACAACAGCCGTTTGTGGGCCGAGGCAGGCGCGTCGACCACGACGGTCGATGAAAGCTCGCTTCCGGAGCTCGAGCGCGCGCTCGGCGACGCGGAGCTCGTCGTCGATGCGCTGTTCGGCACGGGGCTCGACCGCGCGCTGACGGGGCTGCCGGCGAGCGTCGTCGAGCGGCTCAACGCGGCTCGCGCGTACCGCATCGCGCTCGATCTGCCCTCGGGGCTGCACGCGAACACCGGCTGCCCGCTGGGCGTCGCGGTGCGCGCGCACGAGACGGTCACGTTCTCTCACCTCAAGCTCGGGCTCCTGACGTCGATGGGCGCGGAGCACGCCGGGGTCGTGACGTGCGTGGACATCGGGATTCCGCAGGAGGCGTCCGCCGGCGTGGGCATGAGCGCGGAGCT
>DASUGE010000442.1:0-4920 GCA_036274215.1 Polyangiaceae bacterium
TTAGCTAGTTAGACGACTTTTGCCCGGGCCTTCGCGCGCTTCGGTGAAGAGGCGAGGGGAGGCGCGCCGAGCGCTCGCTCAGTGCAACGGCACCTTCGCGATGCCCGCCAAGGCGTCGCGCTTCAGAAAGAGGCTCAGCAGCACGACATCGCCGGCCATTGCGGACGCGTGCAACGACGAGATATCCGCGACGCAGCTCACGAGCGTGAGGCTCGTGCCGCCGCGAGGCACGGTAAGCACCAACGCCCCGTGGTCGAGCTTCCCCGGCTCGATCGCTCCGGTCCCGACGATCACGACGCGGTCGCCCACGACGTAGGCGTCGCCGCGCACGAAGCGCTTGTCGAGCTGCTGGGAGCCGCCGCTCGCGACATCGACGCGGAAGACTCCGGGCTTCTGTGCGTCTTCGTCGGCGTAGCCGGACAGGTAGAGCTGGTTGCCGTCCGCGCCCAAAATCGTGTTCGTCCCGAGCAAGCCGCCGCTGAAGATACTGCTCAGTCGCATCAGCCGCTTCCCGGTGCCGCCCGCCACGGGCACCGCCATCACCCAATTCTCGCCGACGGCGCCGAAGACGTACTTGCTCTTCTTCCGTTCCTCGTCTTTGGCTTTCAGCTGTTCGGCGGTGGGCGGCAACACCAGATGAAACGTGATCTGGTCGCCGACGCGCGTGACCTCCGAGATCTCTCCCGGTGTCTCGAAGAGCTTTTGCGCCTCCCCGCCGCCGAACGAAACGCTCTTCAGCACCGACGAAGCCGGCGCGTTATGCCCTTTGCCCTGCGTGATCTCGGCATAGTAGAACGCCTTCCCGTCGAAAGCGGCCGCCGAAGCCCGAGCGGCACCCCCCTTGCCGATGCCCTCCAGAATGCGCGTCGCCACATCGCGACCGCCGCCTTTCTTCGCCGCCGTGAGATCGATGAAGCTCGTCCAGGCGCCGCCGCTCTTCTTGGCTTTCATGAAGATCGGCTCGCCGGGCGATTGCATGACGAGCTCGTCTCCGACCTGAAAGAACGGCGTCGTGCCACCGAGCATCGGTGCCTTCCCCAAGTTGACGACCGCGCCCCCCGCGAGCGGGACGCGCATCATCTCGGTCATGTTGCGGAAGAACACCTGGTCACCGTCGACCAGCACGGCGCGGATGAGGTCACTATCGTGGTATTTCTGCGGTGGCACGAGGTAGTCGGGCTGAGCGAGGCAGCCTCCCGGAGATTTGGCCGGAGCCGAAGCCACCGCCGCCGCGACTGCCGCCGGCGCGTTCGACCCGCTTGGCTGCGGGGCCGCATCACCGCCACCGCCGCCCTTGCACGCGACCGACAACACCCCCACGAGCCCGACCGACAACCACGTCCTCGCCATGTCGGAAGGCTACACCGCAGACCGCTCGCATCGATCGTAGATTTGGGGGCCAAGCGAGCTTGCGTGCTGCCCGGTCTACGGGCCGATCACCGAAACGCCACCCCTCCGGTGACTCCGACCTGGCTCACGAGCGTCACTGACGCGTTGTCGCTCGGCGCGCGCGCCGTGATCGAGCGCACGAGCTCGAGGGAGCCGGAGCCGGCGCTGAACTTGGCGAGCTCGTCGCGCGGCAGCGTGACTGACCCTGACGCGTCGGGTGCCGAGCAGATGCAGAATCCGTCGTCCCCGCCGAGCTGCTGAACCACCAGCGTGATCCACTCGTCCGGGCCCTCGGGGAGCCACGTGAGGTCGAAGTCGCGGGCTCGGTCGAGCGTCATGCCTTGGCTCCCGATGTCGGGGGTGAGCCCGTCGAAGCCGGCGCCGGTGCGGATTTCGCCGGCGAAAGCGTGAACGTCATGGCCCTGGGCCGTGACGCGCAGCGTTTGCGAAGGCGCCCATGGCTCGCTCTCGACCAACTCGTAGTCGCTGGCCCCGGCGATCCCCCAGTTGTTGAGCACCCAGGATCTGCGCAGATGGTTCATGCTGGGCACGAGCGATACCAGCGCGTGGTCGCTCGCCGTGGTCGTAAGCTCGATGGTCCCGGCGTTCGGCGGCTGTCGGGGCAGCGCGAGCCCGATCTGGTGATAGCAACAACACGTCGAGCAGGCGTCGAGCCGCACGGCGGACGCACCTGACGAGAACGCTGCGGTCGCGGAGTAGCTCTCGGTCTGTCCGTCGCTCATGACGGTCGCGAGCACGGCGCCCACGTAGTCGACCGTCGCGGGCCCGCCTGCTGTCGACATGCCGGCACCGCCCCTTTCGGATTCGGGGGTTCCCCGCGCGGAGTGCGAGCGGCCCCCGCAGCCTACCGCCAGGCCCACGGCAAGCAGGCCGACCGCACCTGCGCTGGCCATTCGCCGTCGCACGAATTCAACCATCGCCGAGGACCCGACCATCACCGCATCGATTCTGCCTCAAGCCACCCACGCGAGCCACGAACGAGCGTTGCCAGTACGATGCCCGCCCGTCGCGCCGTCCGCACGGTCATTTGCTGATGAAGAAAAGGCCTTTCGTCATCACGCTCGCGCTCGGGCTCGGCTACTCGACGAGCGCCCTCGCTGCGGGACCGCTCGGACCACAAGGCACGCCCATCACGACGAGCCGTTACGGGCTCGACCTCTACCAAGGCCCCGTGCTCGGCTCTGCGCGCGTCACGGGTCTGTCGGGTGCCGTCACGCCGGTCGCAGAAGGCGCCGACGCAATCTCCTTCAATCCTGCGGCGGTGGCGCTGCGTGCGCCCTACTCGACGACGCGCGCGGATTGGGAGCTGACCGGAGGCCTCACGCTGCCGAGCTACGTACGCAACACGGATTTCGACAACAACGGTAAGGTCGGCTTCACCTACGACAACTTCGTCTGGTTCATGCTGGGCGGGCTAATCCAGTACGAAAAGCTCGCCTTCGGCGTGATCACGTCGTTTCAAAACTACGAGCTTGGCGCGCCGAGCGAGCTCGTGGCGCTGCCCGACTCGGGCGAGACGATCCAGACCGTCGTGGTGCGCCTGCTCAGGATTGAGCCCGTCGTCGGCTATGCCTTCTTCGACGAGCAACTTCAGGTCGGCTTCGGTCTGCGTTTCGCGGCTTTTTACGGCATCGGCCGCACCACGAAAGAGAGCTTCGATTTCGACCACGAGCGGCTACTCCTGAACTCCAACGCGATCGGCGCCGAGGCGGGCGTGCTGTTCACGCCGCGCCGGCTGCCGTTCCGGTTGGGGGCCGCGCTTCGCTCACCGGCAACGCCGACCGAGGCGGAGGCCGGTCGCATCCCGGCGAACGCCGAGGGCGATCACGTCGTGGGAAGTCTGTACTTGCCTGAACGCATGGAGCTGCCGTGGGAGGTAGAGGCGGGCGTCGCCGTGCAGCTCTGGCGGCGACCCTTCAACTTGCCTTGGGCGGACGAAGACAAGATGGACCCCCACGAGAGCGAGCCGTACCGCCGCATGGTCAAAGGGTACCCGGAGCCGAGCTACCGAGCAGCGCGGCGGCTGTTGCGCGAGCGCTACGCCGCGATCCCGCGCGAGCGCGTGCTGCTCACGCTCTCGGGCTCGCTGATTGGTCCCGTGGCGAACGCGGTGGGCATCGAATCGATGCTCGCGCAGCGCGTCGACCGCTCGGGCGAGCGCACCGTCGGCTCGGTTCGCGCCGGCGTCGAGGCGGAGGTCTTGCCGTATTGGCTCGTGCTGCGCGCCGGCTCGTACCTGGAGCCGACGCGCTTTCGCGAAGGCGCCGCCCGCGTGCACGGAACGGGCGGCTTCGACGTGCGCGTGTTGCGGTCGACGATTTTCGGCCTGTTCCCGGACAATACGCTCTTTCGCCTGAGCGTGGCCGTGGACGGCGCTCGGGATTACTTCGGATGGGGGCTCGGAGCGGGCGTCTTTCACTAGGCGTCAGGCCCGCGTAAGTTCCGGGCACGCTTGGCATCGCTCTTGCGAGCGATATGCGTATGACCCCCACGATTCGCGTCGCGCTCGGCGCGGCGCTGCTGAGCGCTATGGCTAACCTGAGCGCCTGCTCGTCGAACGACGACGACGACCCGCGCCCGTGTCCCGAATGCGTGTATCCCACGGCGGGCCACCCGGGCCATCCGGAGCCGCCGCCGGGCATGGTGGCGACGGGGGGCACTGGCACGACCGGCGGCACCGGTGGCTCGAGCGAGACGGGCGGCACGGGCGGGTCGAGTGAAACGGGCGGCACGGCCGGCAACGTGGGAGCGAGCGGCGCGGGCGGCAGTCTGAGCGGCGCCGGCGGCGGGCTCCCCTTCGGCGGCACGGTGGCGACGGCTTCGCGGGAACGGGATTCGGGGTGGGCGGCGCGAGCGCTCCGGGCGGAATTTGATGGGGCGCCGCGCCTCAACGCGGTGATTTCACGCGCCTCGCTCGGCGGAAACGCCGCCCGAGCTTCGACGAGTTACCCGCGCGCGGACGCTCGCGCCAGGATGGGGCGGAGCTCGGCGAGCTCGGCGAGGCGTGCGGGCTCGGGCAGGAGCTCGGCTTCGTCCGCTTCGAGCAAGAGGAGCGTCGGCGTCACGCCTTTGAAGATGCAGGCGCAGACGGCGAGCGCCTTCGAGCCGAGCACCTCGAAGTAAGAGGTCGGCAGGGCTTCGGCGACGTCCGGTGCGAAGCAGTCGGCGATGCGCTGATCCTTGCCGGCGAGGTAGGAGGAGGCGAGCAGCGGGGCGCGCGCCCCCGCGGTGCGCAGCGGGAAGCGAAGTGCTTGCCGGAGCCCGTCGATGTCGTCGCGCAGGCAGAAGCGCACCACGAGCTCCTGCTTGTTCGGCGTGACGGCGAGGAGGATGGGAGCGGGCACGCCGAGATGCCCTGAGACGATGCGAAGCGCCGTGCCGAGGACGGCGTCGCTCGCCTGTCCGCGCTCGAAGCTTTGCTTCAGTGCGGCGATGCGTTGCTCGAGCGTCCGTGGCTCGGCTTCGGGCGCGCCGGCATTCGCTGCCGGAGCGGCGGCTTGGCCCGGAACC
>DASUGE010000443.1:0-6057 GCA_036274215.1 Polyangiaceae bacterium
TCGCTCACCGCGTGCGGGCGCGACGAGCTCAAGGCTCAGTTCACCGGCACCGGTGAAGGCGGCGACGGGGGCGGCGCCAAAGGCGGCAAAGGCGGCAAGGGCGGAGGCACGAGCGGCAAGGGCGGGAAGAGCGGCAAGGGGGGCACCGGCGGCACGGGTGGCGGCGGCACGGGTGGCGGCGGCACGGGCGGCTCGCCCAACGCCTGCGGCGACGGCATCTGCGGCGTGAACGAGTACTACACGTGCCCCGTCGACTGCGAGGGCAGCGGTCGCTGCGGCGACGGCATCTGCGACGCGCGCCTCGGCGAGTCGTGGGAGACCTGTCCGTTCGACTGTCCGAGCTTCGTGATTTGCGGCGACGGCTACTGCGACGCGTCGTCCGGCGAGTCGTACCAGAGCTGCAGCCAAGACTGTCCCGGTAGCGCGTGCGGCGATTTCGTCTGCGAGAGCTACGAGGTGGCCTGGTGCTCCGATTGCGGCGGACGCTGCAACGACGGCCGCTGCCAGCCGGGCGAAGAAGGCATCTGCCCCGAATGCTCCACGACGACGTGCAACAACGGCATCTGCGACGGCAGCCCCGACTACGCGAAGTGCCCGTGGGAGTGCGGCATCCTCAGTTGCTACAACGGCCTCTGCGACCAGTCGGATTACATCGCCTGCCCGTGGGAATGCGAGCTCACGACCTGCGGCAACCTCGTGTGCGACGGCATCATGCAGGATGCCGGCTGCCCGTGGGAATGCAATACGACGAACTGCGGTAACGGTCGGTGCGATCCGTCCGACCTCCAGCAGTGTCCGCTCGAGTGCGGCGTCGACAGCTGCGGCAACGGCACCTGCGAGTACACCGACTACGCGAGCTGCGCGTGGGAGTGCGGCAACAAGACCTGCGGGAACATGACCTGCGAGGCCGGCGACGAGCGCATCTGCCCGTGGGAGTGCACGGGTCGCACCTGCGGCAACGGCCAGTGCGACAAGGACGACTACACGACGTGCGCCTGGGAGTGCACGTGCGGCAACGGCGCCTGCGACCCGCTCGACGCCATCGGCTGCCCGGGCGAGTGCCCGAGCACGTGCGGTAACGGCCAGTGCGACAGCGGGGACGACCCGAGCTGCCCCTGGGAGTGCATCGGCAAGACCTGCGGCAACAACCGCTGCGACGCGACCGACGCCGAGCAGGGCTGCCCGGCCGAGTGCAAGACCTGCGGGAACGGCAAGTGCGACCCCACGGACCAAAATTGCCCCGAGGAATGCACGCCCGGCGGCTGCGGCAACGACTTCTGCGAGCCCGACCTCGACACGCAGTGCCCCTGGGAATGCCAGACGAACACGTGCGGAAACGGTCGCTGCGACAGCGCCGATTACCGCTCCTGCCCCGACGAGTGCCCGTTCTATAGCTGCGGCAACGGCAAGTGCGACGACAACGACTGGTACTACTGCCCCGTCGAGTGCGGTCAGACCTGCGGCAACGGCCAGTGCGACAAGACCGACATCATGAACGGCTGCGGCTGGGAGTGCCCGCTCGTCTGCGGCAACTACCTCTGCGAGTTCAACGAGACGCCGCGCAGCTGCCCCACGGATTGCTACTGCCAGGACAACATCTGCTCGCTCGGTGAGGAGAACACCTGCGCCTACGATTGCGGCTACTGCGGGGACGGCGTGTGCGGCGCTTCCGACTACACGTACTGCCCGGAGGATTGCTACAAGTGCGGCGACGGCTACTGTAGCTGGAACGAGAGCCCCAGCACCTGCACGCGGGACTGCTACTGCGGCGACCTCACCTGCTCGAACGGCGAGACCTGCGCCGAGGACTGCCCGGTCTGCGGTGACGGCTACTGCTCCCGCTACTTCGAGAGCCCCAACTACTGCCCCAACGACTGCACGTTGTGCGGCGACGGGCAATGCACCTGGGGCTTCGAGACGAACGGGAGCTGCTACTCGGACTGCTGGTGCGGCAACGGCACCTGCGACTCGGACGAGACGCTCACCTCGTGCGCGTTCGATTGCGGCTACTGCGGTGACCGGGTCTGCGGCGCCAACGAATGGGGCTGGTGTGCGGACTGCCGCGGCGGCGGTACCGGCGGCGTGGGCGGCATGTCCGGCACGGGCGGTACGACCGCCGGAGGCCGCGGTCCCCTCCCGCTCTGACGAGCGCGTGCATCCGGGCCGGGGCTTGGGCTAAGCTCGGGCCCCTGATGGCCGTGGACACGTCCTCGCAGCGCGCCGTCGCGCTGCGCGTCGCCAAATGGCTGATCGAGAAGAGCCGCCCCGACGAGGGCGTGGCGCTCTTGGCCGCGTGGGCCGCCAACGGCCCGAACGACAGCGAGGGTCAGGAGCTGCTCGCCGAGGCGCTGCGCGTCGATCCTTCCGCGCGCGTTTCGCAGATGGCGTTCGAGCGCATGGAAGGCGTCCCGGGCGAGCACGCGGAGCTCGACGCCGTCATCGCGCGCTACGCGCCGGCGGAGCTCGCGAAGCTCGAAGCCGAGATGAAGCGCCCGAGCTTTCGGCGCGCGCAGATGGGCTTCAACAACAACATCAAGTTCCAAGCCCAAGTCTTCCACGTCCAGACGGAGGACTCCGGGCTCGACCAGCCGCACATCATCACGCACCTCTTCGCCGACGGTGGTCGCGTCATCAAGAGCCACAAGCGCTCCTACGCCGCCGAAGCGCGCCGTCCCGACGTGGCCGAGTTCGTGCGCTCGCTGATGAAAGCCCAACACCTCGAGATGGTGCTGAAGCTGCGCGAGGGCGTCTTCGACCGCGTGATCGCCGGCAAGGAGGTCGGGGGGCTCGAGCTTCTGACCGAGCCGCCCAAGGTCGACAACATCAAGAAGCTCGCGAAGAAAAAGGAAGGCGCGGCGCCCTCGGTCGTCCCGCCCCCTCCGTCGCGGCCCGCGAGCCCTGCACCCGCCGGCAAGCCGGCCTCGGCACCCGCCGAGCCGACCATCTACACGCTGCACGTGCTGCGCAGCCTGACGGGTGGTCCCGAGCGCTACGATCTCCCCGCGAGCGCCTCGCTGATCGGCGCCGACGGCGCGGTGAACCTCCCCGGCGAACGCTTCTGTCACCCGCGCGAGGCAGCGCTCAGCGTAGAGGACGGTCACGTCTTGCTCGAGGACCTCGAGGGCGGCAACGGCGTCTTCCTCCGCATTCGCACCCCCGTCGAGCTCGACATGGGCGACGAGTTCGTGATCGGCGATCAGCTGCTTCGCATCGAGCGCAACCCCGTGGCCGACGACGGACCCGATCCGGATCCGACTTACTTCTACTCGTCGCCGAAGTGGCCCTCGTCGTTCCGCGTCGTGCAGGTGTTCGAAGGCGGGGCGCTCGGCTGCTGCGTGGTGGCTCGCGGCAACTCGCTGCAGATCGGCTCGGCCGTGGGCGACCTCATCTTCCCCGACGACCCCTTGGTTCATCCCCAGCACTGCCTGATCGAGGAGCAGGCGGGCATCGTCGTCCTCACGGATTTGAGCTCGCGCACGGGCGTTTTCGTGCGCGTTCGCGGCGCTCAGGAGCTCGTGAGCGGCGACGAGCTCCTCGTCGGGCGCACGCGGCTCGTCCTCGATCTGCCGGTCCGCGCCGCGTAGGGCAGGTCACGCCGCTTTTCGCGGCGGCTACGCCGAGCGAGACCACAAAAGGCAAACGGCCGAGGAGCTCATCGCGCCTCGGCCGTTCGGACCAACCGGTCTCAGCTCACTTCGCGGGCTCGGCCGGCTTCGCGTCGCCACCCTCGGCGGGCTTGGCGGCGTCGCCAGCGGGCGCGTCACCAGCCGGAGCCGGAGCAGCGTCGGCACCAGCCGGCGGAGTCGCCTCGGCCGCGGGGGCCTCAGCAGCCGGAGTGGCCTCGCCACCGCCGCACGCAAACGCAAGGAGCGCAACCGGGATCAGAGCAATCATCTTCGACATGTGGGGAATCCTTCCTTGCCGAGCCGTCACTGGGTGCGCTCGGACCACGTTACAGACGCCGGATCTACCCGAACCAGCTCAGGGGTAGGGAGAAAAATCGGAAAATCGGAAACATTTTCTTCAGTTCGATAACGGCCGGCCGGGGGTTTGTGGATTTCGTGGCGGTATCTCAGCCATTTTCTCGCGTCTCGGTGCAGCAACCGCCCGGGGTCACCCACATGTCGGGTGAGGTGCTGAAGAGCCTTTGAAACAGGGGAAGGCGCTCGGCGACGGCTTTCGAGCCCGCGTGAGCCGAAAGGGGTAGGTTTTGCGTCCATGCCCTAGAAGCCCGCCTGTGCGCCCCCGCGCCGGCACGAAGAAGACGTCCCTTTGGCCCGCTCCCCCGCCACCGCCGCCCGCCTCCGCCTGATCGGCGGAGCACTAGGTGACGCGACGCTCGGGCCGTCGGACGAGACCCTCGTCTTGCGGGCGCGCGAGAACGACGCCTCGGCGACGGCCGCGTTCGAGACCCTCTATCGCAGGCACGCGGCCACCGCGCTGAACCTGGCGGTTCGTATCCAGGGCAGCACCTCCGACGTGGAAGACGTCGTGCACGACGCTTTCGTGCGCGCCCACGGTCGGCTCGCCGAGCTCAGGGAGCCGGCGGCGTTCCGCTCGTGGCTCGGCAGTATCGTCGTGCGTCTCGTGCGCACGCGGCTGCGCCGCCGCCGTCTCATCGCCATGCTCGGCCTCGCGTCGCCCGAGCCGGTGGACCTCGACTCGATCGCCGCTCCCGGTGTCGACCCGGAGGCACGCGTGCTTCTCGCGCAGGTGTACGCCCTCCTGCAGACGCTGCCCGCCGACGAGCGCATCGCCTGGACGCTTCGCTACGTCGAGCGTCACCGTCTCGAGGGCGTGGCCGAGCTCGCGGGCTGCTCGCTCGCGACCGCCAAGCGCCGCATCGCGCGCGCACAAGCGTTTCTCGAAGAGCACTTCGTGTCGCCGTTCGCGGAGGAGGAAGCGTGAAGACGCGCCTGCGCGAGCTGCCGCGTTTCCCGCTGCGCGATCACGCCTCGCCCGAGCGGGTCGAGCGCATCTGGAAGCGGCTCGCCCCCGAGGTTTCGACGCGCTCGTTCTTCACGCGACCCCAGGCGTGGTGGGCGCCGGCGACGCTCGTCGTCGTGTTCGGCGCGGGCGTGTTCGTCGGCGCGCGCTGGGTTCGTCCGGATGCGACACCCGTGGCGAGCGCGGAGCGCCAGCCCGCGATCGAGCCCGCGACCGGAACGCTGGCGCCTCGTGCGACCGCGTCCGGAACGCCGAACGTCGCGCCGCACGTGCCGACGGCGCACCGCATGCGCTCGACGGGTATCGCTGCGCCGCAGCTCGCGCTCGCGCCCGTCGCGAAGGCGGCTCCGCCCGCGTCCTCGGTCGTCGCTCAGTCGTCGCCGCCGGAGTGGGAGCGCTTGGCCGAAGCCGGCGACTTCGAGGCGGCGCGCGCGTCGCTGGACGCGCTCGGCGGCTTCGAATCGGTGCTCGTCAGCGCGTCGTCCGCGGCGCAGCTCATGACGCTCGTGGACATCGCGCGTGCCTCCGGGAGTCGCGAGCGCGCCGTCGCGTCGCTGCGCCGGGTGCTCGGCGTCTACCGCGACGCGCCCGAGGCGCCCCTCGCGGCGTGGACTCTCGGCAACCTGCTCGACCAGGCCGGAGACGAGAATGGCGCCTCGGAGGCCTACGCTCTCTACCGGCGCTTGTCTCCCGGCGGTGACTTCGCCGAAGATGCTCTGGCTCGCGAGGTGGACGCGGCGCTGACACAAGGCAACCTCGAGCTTTCGGCGCGCCTGATCGCCCAGTATGAAAACGAGTTCCCGAACGGCCGTAGCTTGGAGGAGTTCCGCTCCGAGCTCGCGCGTCGCTCCGAGCGCGCGCAGGGAACCGTTGTCGCCGACGGCGCTCAGAATGCCGACGGCGAGCCCGCTTCTGGTTCCGAGCCGGCGCACGCCGAGCCCGCGCCCGCCAAGGTGCGCGCCGACGAGCAGCCTCCGGCGACGAAGGTCGCTCCGAAGTAGCCTCGCGCTCGTTGCCGTCGCGCTCGTTGCCGCCGCGCTGCTCGGCACGGCGCATCCCGCGTTCGCGGCGCCACCCGTCGCTGCCATCGAGATCGACGCGCGCGCCGAG
>DASUGE010000444.1:0-11900 GCA_036274215.1 Polyangiaceae bacterium
TGTGGCGGCGGTGCTCGGCGACGGAGAGCCGGCGCACGTCGACGCCGTCGACCAGCACCGCGCCCGCCGAGACATCGTAGAAGCGGCACATCAGGTTCGCGACCGTGCTCTTGCCGGAGCCGGTATGCCCGACGATGCCCACCATTTGGCCGGGGAGGACCCGGAAGCTCACGTCGTCGAGCACGAGCCGGCTGCCGTGCCGGAAGGAGACGTGGTCGAACGTGACCTCCCCTTCGATCTCGGGCTGACGCACCGGGTGCTTCGGCTCGAGCTCCGTCGGCGCGCGGTCGAGGATTTCGAACAAGCGCTGCGCGCCGGCCGACGCGCGCTGCGTCGCCGTGAGCATGCGGCTCATGCTCTCGACGCGCGTGTAAAAGCGACTGATGTAGGCGATGAACGCCGTGAGCACGCCGACCGTGACGCGCCCCTGCAGCACCTGCCAGGCGCCGACTGCCCACACGACCAATAACCCGAGCTGGTTCAAGAGCTGCACGACCGGCCAGAAGAAGGTCCAGAGCCGATTGATGCGCGTGTTCACGTCGACGATGCGCTGATTGGCCTGCTCGAAGCGACGGATCTCGCGCTCTTCCTGCGAGAACGCCTTCACGACGCGAACGCCCGGGATGGCGTCGGCGAGGATGCTGGTCATCGCGGACCAGGTGCGTCCGCCGCGCAAGAAGCCGTGCGTCAGGCTGCCCCGAATGCGCACGATCAGCCACGCGATCGGCGGGAACGAGGCGACTGCGGCCACGGCGAGCACCGGGTCGAGCGTGAGCAATACGACCGACGTGCTCACGATCATGAGCACGTCGGTGATGAAGTCGATCAGCGTGTCCGACAGGAACGCGCACAGGTGGTCCGTGTCCGAGCTGATGCGCGCGACGAGATCCCCCGTGCGCTTGCCGCCGAAGTACTGAAGGCCCAAGCGCTGCAGATGCGCGAACGAGCGATTGCGCAGATCGGCCGCCATGCGCTCGGTCACGGCCGCGAGCACGGCGCCCTGCGCCCAGGCGAGCAGCCACGCGGCCACCGCAGCGAGCCCGAGCCCGCCGAGATAGAAGAGCACCGAGCGGTACGCCGCGCTGGGATCGCCCGCGAACCGACCCGCCGCGCCCGGCACGAGCACGTCGTCGACGAGCGGCATCGTGAGGTACGGCGGGACGAGACCTGCGGCCGTGCTCGCGAGCGTGAGCAAAAGCCCCCAGACCACCGATTTCATGTGCGGCCGCGCGAACCCGAGCAAGCGCAAGAGCGGCGACGCGCCGCTCGGGGTCGTGGTTTCCCAGACGTCGGTCTCGGGAACGGCGCGGCGCTCTGCGCGTGCGCTCGCCGGGCCGTGCGCTTCCGTAAACGCTTCGACGAGATCGGTCGCATCGCGTGCCTGCGCGAGCGTGTGCGTCCAATGGGCTACTGGTCGGCCGGCCTGCAAGACCTCCAGCTCACCGATGCCGCTGTGCTCTCGTCGCTGGAGCTCCGTGCCGGGACCGACCTCGATGTCCGTCCAGGCCCCCAACGGTCCGCGGTGTCGGAGCCGACGACTAGTAAGGACGACGGAGCTCCGCTCATAACCCTTGCGGCTGTTCAAGTCCGGGTGGAAAACAACCAGGATTTCTTCTCCCGGCTCGAGCGGGAGCTCTCCTAACCCCGGGTCCTGCAAGGAATTGTTCGCCATCACCAGCCGCTTGGCCCGGCCAGACGTTGCCTGCTCGTGTTGGCGGGTGCAACGCCAAGGCAACCGAGCCGATACGCCGACCTCGTGCGTCCTACCCACGGCCGCGGTGTGACCCCTCCGCTCCGCTCCGGTCCGTCATGCTGGTTAGGAACGTCGTCGCGCTGAAAGGCCCCAATATCTGGGCGAATTTCCCAGTGTTGGAGGCGTTGGTCGATCTCGGCCGCTACGAGGACCTGCCGACCGACAAGCTCCCGGGCTTCAGCGACCGCCTCATGGAGTGGCTGCCGTCCCTGATCGAGCACCGCTGCTCGGAGGGGGTACGTGGAGGTTTCTTGCAGCGCCTGCGTGGCGGCACGTGGCTCGGGCATGTGCTCGAGCATGTGACGCTCGAGCTCGAGTCGTTGGCGCACCTGCCGGTCGGTTTCGGCCGGGCGCGCGGGGCGGGGGAGCGCGGTGTCTACAAGGTGGTGGTCCGCTGCGACGAGCCGGTCCTCGGCGAGGCCTGCCTCAGCGCGGGGCGCGAGCTCGTGATGGCCGCGGCCGAGGGCAAGAGCTTCGACCTTGCGAGCGAGCTCACGCGTCTCCGCGCCATTGCGGAGAAGGTGTGCCTCGGACCCGGCACGCAAGCGATCGTCGACGCGGCGCGCGTGCGCGGCATTCCGAGCCTGCGCCTGACGGAGCGCAGCAACCTCGTGCAGCTCGGTTACGGCAAGGCCCAGCGCCGCATCTGGACGGCCGAG
Organism: Polyangiaceae bacterium; assembly: GCA_036274215.1. Lineage (GTDB taxonomy): Bacteria > Myxococcota_A > Polyangia > Polyangiales > Polyangiaceae > PMG-095. Next base: position 2,413 of record DASUGE010000444.1, read on the forward strand.
ACCGACGGCACCGCCGCGGTCGCGGAGAGCATCGCGCAGGACAAGGAGCTCACGCGCAAGCTGTTGCGCTCGGTCGGCGTGCCCGTCCCCGAAGGTCGCGTCGTCGACTCCGCGGACGACGCCTGGGCCGCGGCGCTCGCGCTCGGCCTGCCGGTCGTCGTGAAGCCGCAGGACGGCAACTGGGGCCGCGGCGTCTCGATCCGGCTCGAGGAGCGAGCGGCGGTCGAGAAGGGATTTCAAATTGCAGCGAATGAAGGCTCGGGTGTCGTCGTCGAACGCTTCGTGCCTGGGTCTCAGTATCGCGTGCTCGTCGTCGGCGATCAGGCGGTCGCGGCCGCCGGCGGCGAGGCGGACCACATCGTGGGCGACGGGCAGCGCACGATCGCGGAGCTCGTCGAGCGCGCGAACCAGGATCCGTCGCGCGGCCGCGGCCCGTCGCACGTGCTCACGACGCTCGTGCTCGACGACATCTCGCTCGAGCTGTTGCGCCGCCAAGGTCTGACGCCGAAGTCGGTGCCCGCGTCGGGACGTACCGTAGTCATTCACTACAACGGCGATCTGACGGTCGACGTGACCGACCAGCTGAGCCCGGAAGTCGCGGCGAGCTGCGTGCTCGCGGCCCGCACGGTGGGCCTCGACATCGCCGGCATGGACATCATCGCGGAGGACCTCTCGCGCTCGCTCGAAAGCCAGGGCGGCGCCGTGATCGAGGTGAACGCGAGCCCGAGCCTGCTCATGCACCTGCGCCCGCTGAAGGGCGAGCCTCGTCCCGTCGGCGAAGCGATCGTCGACCACATGTTCGGCGCCCACCAGACCGGGCGCGTCCCGCTCGTCGCCGTGACGGGCTCCCGGCGCCTCGACACGGTGGCGAGCCTCGTCGGGCGCCTCGTGAGCGCGGCCGGCTACGAGACGGGCGTCGTCGACGCCGCCGGCGTGCGCGCGGGCGATCACTGGCTCGAGCGAGGCGACGTGTCGCGCCGCGCGGGCGCGCACCGGTTGCTCTCGAATCCCGCGGCCAACGCCTTCGTGTTCGCCGTCACCGAGAAGAGCGTCTTGGAGGAAGGCCTCGCGTTCGACAATTGTCAGGTGGCGATTGTCACCGATGTCGTCGAGCCGCCGCCGAATCCGGAGCTCGACGGGCCGAGCCACACGTGGCGCGCGCTCCGCACGCCCGTGGACGTCGTCTTGCCGTCCGGCTTCGCCGTGCTCAACGCCGACGATCCCGCGGCCGTGAGCATGACGAAGTTCGTCAAGGGCAAGGTCATCTACTTCGCGCGCAGCTTGGGTGCGCCCCCGCTCGCCGAGCACCTCGCAGCCAATGGCACCGCCGTCGTGCTCGAAGAGCAGGGAGTGGTGCTGCACAAAGGCAGCGTGCGCGAGGACCTCGTGGACGTGACGGCGCTCGCCTCGGTGGACGCTCGGGGGCTTACCGTGACGCTCACGGACTGGCTGCCTGTTCTCGCAGCGGGCATCGCGCTCGGCATGACCGTGCAGGCCGTGAAGAGCGCGTTCTCGAACGAATTCGATGGGCGACCGGCGCGCGACCCCGAGCGGGAAGCAACCGGCGCCGCGACCGTAGGATGATGCCGATGAAACTCGAATCAAAACGTCTACTTCGAGGCCCGAACCGCTGGTCCGACGTGACCGCACTGGAAGGGATCGTGAAGGTCTCCGCGGCCGACGCGCTCGGTGCCTTGTGGACGCGGCTCACGGCCGACTACCCCGAGCTCACGCTGCGCGTCGGGGCGAGCGCGCCCGAGGGCACGGGTTCGGCGCTGTTCTGGGCGCACGTGACGGGCAAGCTCGTGGTCGAGCTGCAGGTCCTCGCGAAGGTTCCCGTCTCGTTCATGCTCGTCTCGCCGCTCGATGCGGCGAACGAGGCGCGCTTCGTCGCCGAGTACCTCGAAGAAGCGACGGCCGAACGCGCGCTCGCGCTCGCGCTCGAGCTCATCGAAGCCGCGCGCGCCGGCAAGGTCCTCGACCTCGCCGCCGAGGTCACGGCGCTCCGCAAGCTCAACGAGGAGACTCGTCTCGGTCCGAGCACGGGCGCGATCGCCGAAGCGGCACGCGCGCGTGGCATTCCCGTGCGTCGTCTCACCGACGGCAGCCTGCTCCAGCTCGGCTACGGCGCGCAGCAGCGGCGCGTGTGGGCGGCAGAGACCGATCGCACGAGCGCGATCGGCGAAGCGATCGCCCAGGACAAGGAGCTCACGAAGCAGATGCTCTCGATCGTGGGTGTACCGGTGCCGGCAGGGCGCCCCGCGGAAAGCGCCGAAGAAGCGTGGGCCGCGGCCCAGGCCGTCGGTCTGCCGGTCGCCGTCAAGCCGCGCAAGGGCAATCAGGGCAAGGGCGTGTCCGTCGGGCTCCGCACGCGCGAAGCCGTGATGAGCGCCTACACGATCGCCGCGAAGTACGATCGCTGGGAGCAGGTGGTCGTCGAGCGGCACCTCGAGGGCGCCGATTTCCGGTTGCTCGTGGTGGGCGGGCGGCTCGTCGCCGCGGCGCGCCGCGATCCGCCGCGCGTCACGGGCGACGGCGCGAGCAGCATCGAAGCGCTCGTCGCGAAGGAGAACCTGAACCCGCTGCGCGGCGACGATCACTCGACCTCGCTCAGCAAGCTCCGGCTCGACGCGATCGCGTGCGAGACCCTCGCCGAGCAAGGGCTCACGAAGGAGAGCGTGCCGGCTCCCGGCCAGATCGTGGTGCTGCGCCGCAACGCGAACCTCAGCACGGGCGGCAGCGCGACCGACGTGACCGACAGCGTCCACCCGCTCGTGGCGCGGCGCGCGATCGAAGCCGCGCGCGTCGTCGGGCTCGACATCGCGGGCATCGATCTCGTGTCACCCTGCGTCGATCGGCCGCTCGAGGAGTCGGGCGGCGCTTGCGTCGAGGTCAACGCGGCGCCCGGGCTCCGCATGCACCTCGAGCCGTCGCACGGTGAGGGGCGGGCCGTCGGCGAAGCCATCATCGACTCGATGTTCGCGCGCGGCGACGACGCCCGCATTCCGATCGTCGCCGTCACGGGCACGAACGGCAAGACGACGACGACGCGCTTCGTCGCGCATTTGATGCGCCAGCGCGGTCTGCGCGTCGGCATGACCTGCACCGACGGCATCTACGTCGAGAGCAAGCGCATCGACACCGGCGATTGCAGCGGACCGAAGAGCGCCAAGCTCGTGCTCGGCCACCCGAGCGTCGACGTCGCGGTGCTCGAGACTGCTCGCGGCGGAATGCTGCGCGAGGGGCTCGGCTTCGACTGGTGCGACGTGGCCGTCGTCACGAACGTCGGGGAGGGCGATCACCTCGGCATGAACGGCATTCACCGCGTGGAAGACCTCGCCGCGATCAAGGCGATCCCGGTGCGCCGGGTCTCGACGCGCGGCGTGGCCGTGCTGAACGCGGACGACCCGCTCGTTGCGGCGATGGCGCCGCTCTGCCCCGGCACGGTGATCTTCTTCAGCCGTAACGCGGAGTCACCGGTGATCGTCCGTCACCGCGCGTCGGGCGGCAAGGCGATCATCGTGAGCCAAGGCTCGGTCGTGCTCGCCGACGGGCGGCTCGAGCGCCGCCTCGCGCGCTTGAGCGAGCTGCCCATCACGCAGGGCGGGCTCGTCGGCTTCCAGATCGAGAACCTGCTCGCCGCCGTGGGCGCGGGCTGGGGGCTCGGCCTGCCGCTCGAATCGCTGCGCTTCGGGGCCGAGACGTTCGCGAGCCACCTCGGAACGGTGCCGGGCCGCTTCAACGTCGTGACCCACCGCGACAGCACGGTGATCCTCGACTACGGGCACAATGCTTCCGCGCTGCTCGCCCTCCAGGAAGCGATCCGCGGCATGCGCCACCGCCGGCGCAAGGTCGTGTACACGGCCGCGGGCGATCGCCGCGACGAGGACATCATCCGTCAGGCGGAGATCCTCGGCGGCTTCTTCCACGAGGTGTACGTCTACGAGGACCAGTGCACCCGGGGTCGGGCCGACGGCGAGGTGATCCGCCTCATGCGCGAGGGCTTCGTCCGGGCCGAAGGCTCCCCCCGCATCATTCAGCTCTCCGGTGAGCTTCGCGCCATCGGCGCCGCTATCGGCGGGCTCGAGCCGGGCGATCTCCTGCTCTGCCAGGTCGATCAGGTGGAGCTCGCGCTCGAGTTCGTGACCGGCCTGTTTCGGCAGGCGGAGTCGCGGTCGCTCTCGTCCCTCGCTCAGCTCGCCGCCGCCGCGCTCGCCGCGCTCGGCATGATGGGCGGCTGAGCTCATTTGCGGACGCTCATGGACGCATGAGCCACGTTTTCAGAACGAACACGTTTTCAGAGCGCCGTTTTCGGGCCGGGCCCCTGAAAACAAACACAACGAGGTATCACGTCCGACGCGCGGGCCGAGAGCGTCGCTGGGCTCGCTGCGTCGCGTTCTGAGACGACCGTCGCGCCGGCCGTCGCGATGCGTTTTCGTACGCCGAACGGTTTGCCAATCGAGCGGACGCGGCTACTCTGGTGGGCCCACCGATGAGCGAACTGATTTCTTTAGGGGTGGACCTTGGGGGAACGAAGACCGAAGCGGCCGTGATCGCCCGCCAGGGCGGCGTCGGGGGCGCCGTGCGCAAGAACGACGATTTTCGCGTTCTGGCCCGCAAACGAGTGCCAACGGGAAGCGACCGCGGGTACACCGGCGTGCTCGAGACCATCGCCGGGCTCGTGCGCGACACCGCGCGTGAGGCGGGCGTCGATGCGAAGACGGTGCCGATCGGCGTGGGGATGCCGGGCTCGGTCACGCGGCTCGGCGGTCTGATCAAGAATTCGAACACGGAGTGCCTCAACGGCAAGCCGTTCCGTCAGGATCTCGCGCGCCTCCTCGGCGGGCGCGTCCTGTTCGACAACGACGCGAACTGCTTCGCCCTCGCGGAGGCACGCTGCGGCGCTGCACGTGAATACGTCGACGGCGTCGTCTTCGGCGTCATCATGGGCACGGGAGTCGGCGGGGGGCTCGTCGTCCGCGGCCGTCTCTGGGCCGGCCTCCAGGGCCTCGGCGGTGAATGGGGTCATCACTGCGTCGGCCCCTGGCGAAGGCTCGACGTCGCGGTGGAGGAGCCCATCACGGGTACCGGCATCAGCGAGCGACCGCCCTGCTTCTGCGGCAAGATGGGCTGCGTCGAGCTCTACGTGAGCGGTAGCGGCGTCGAGCGCGAGTACAAGCGCCGGAGCGGGGAGGCTCGGCGGCTGACCGAGCTCGTCGAGTCGCGCGATTCGGATCCGCACGCCGGCGCGCTCGTGGACGAGCTCGTGGAAGCGTTCGGCCGCGGCCTCGCCAACGTCATCGACATCCTCGATCCGAGCGCGATCGTGCTCGGCGGCGGCGTGTCGAACCTCGCGCTCCTCTACGGTGAAGGCCGCTCGCGCGTCGAGACGTACGTCTGCAACGGGGAGCTGCAGACGCCCATCTTGCGGCACGAGCTCGGCGACTCTGCCGGCGTGATTGGTGCCGCGCTGCTCGACGAAACCGGCAGCTCGGGCGCCTAGTCGCCGCTCTACATCCGCTCGCCGAGGCGACCCCAGCGCGGAACGCGCGGCTCGCTGACGCGCGCGAGCGTGTGAGCGACGGCCGTCCACGTCATGCCGTCACCGCCGAGCGTCTGCTCCGCGGCCATGCAATACGCGAGATCGCCCAGGCTGACGATTCCGAGCAGCCGTTTCTGATCGTCGACGACGGGGACGCGTCGGATCTTGTGCTGCTGCATGATCGCTTGCACCGTCGCCGGCGTGTCGCGTGCCGAGCAGCACTTCACGTCGCGCGCCATCGCGCTCGAGACGCGGGAGGCCCGCAAGGCGACGCCCTGGAGGTGAGCGGCCATCGCGAGATCGCGATCGGTGATGATGCCGATCACGCGCCCGTCGGCGTCGGTGACGGGCACCGAGCCGCAGTCGTTCTCCCACATGATCTGCGCAGCCGTCGCCAGGCTGTCGTCCGCCAGACAGCCGCGCACGTCGCGGGTCATGATGTCCTCGATCTTCACGGAGTGGTCTCCTTCGCGCGGCAGTCTAACACCAGAGCCGCGCCAAACCTAAACGTCTTCGCGGGTTTCCGGAGCGTAGAGCCCGGGTATACTAAAAGGGTGGACTTCGCGACCTACGCGGCGCAGCCGGACGACGAGCTCGATTTGCTCGAAGGCGCGCTACTCATCGCGGGCGACGCGCGCCCCGGTCTCGACCACGACGCCGTGTCCGCCGAGCTCGAGGCGCTGGCCGCCCCGCTGCGCCAGCGGGGTCTCGCCGAGCTGCCGGCACCCGCGCAGGCGCGCGTGCTCGCCGATCACTTGTTCGTCGGCGTCGGATTCCATGGAAACGACGCTGATTACTACGACCCCAAAAATTCGTTTGTGGACGAGGTCATCGCGCGGCGCACGGGCATTCCGATCTCGCTCTCGGTCGTCTACGTGGAAGTGGCTCGGCGCGCGGGGGTGCTCGCGAGCCCCGTCGGCTTCCCCGGACACTTCTTGGTGCGCATCGACGACCCGGAGCGGCGTCTCGTGGTCGATCCGTTCCACGGCGGCAGCGCTCTCGACGAGGTAGCCCTGGCCGATCTCCTGCGGCGCTCCGGCTCGAAGCTCCGCTATAGCTCGGAGCTGATCGCACCGACGCCGGTGCGGCAGGTGGTGGCGCGCATGCTCATGAACCTGCGTGGCATCTATGCGTCGCGTGGCGATTTCCCGCGGTTGCTCGTGATCATCGATCGTCTGATCGACCTCATGCCGGCCTCGACGGACGAGCTCCGCGAACGGGGCTATCTGCTCGGCCGGCTCGGAGCCCCGCGGGGCGCGGTCGAGGACCTCGGGCAATACGTCGAGCGCCTCCCGCACGCGGACGACGCCGACGAGGTGAAGCGCTGGATGGCCCGCCTCACCGACGACGCCCGCTCCGCCCCGTCTTGCTAGCCCAGCGAGCGAAGCGAGCGCCGCCTGGGGGGAGGCTCCGACGAGCTGGCGTAGGCGGAGGGTCGCTACGGCGTGCCCGGAACCCCGCCGCTGGTGCGCTTGCAGGCGTAATCGCCGACCAAGACGTAGGCGCGCCGGCATTCGACGTCGGCCGTAGCCGCGCGCTCTTTGCCGCGCTCGGTGAGCTTCACCTGAAACGTGAACGTCTGCGACAGGGGCGAGCGCTCTTCGCGGAGCTTTTCGTACGAGCAAGCGCCGCTGCCGCAAGCCGCGCGCTGCGCCTTGGTCACCGTCTCGGAGTTGTCGCCGTAGGTGTTCGCGAGCCCGAGCGCCGTCACGCCGAGGAAGAAGGCCGTGACGAGCGCGCGCGAAAGCCCGCTGCGCTCGGCCATCAGCCCGCCATCTCGAGCTCGAAGAACGGCGGCGGTCGATCCTTCACCCACCAGAGCCCGGCGCCCACGCTGAGCAGGTGCTTGCTCAGGATGCCGCGGTAGTAGGAGCCGTTGCGGACGAAGATGTTCGTGTCGGTGCGCGTCGTGTCACAGCGCTCGCGCAGATCTTGACGGGTCGTGACCTCGACGTAGACGAGCCCGCGCGACATCGCGGCGATGTTCGCGACCGCGGGCGCCACGTCGGGATCCGGCAAATACTGCAGCACGCCCTGGCACACGATGAGGTCGTGCTTCTTGCGATCGCGCCAGCGCGCGATGTCCCGATGCATGTAGCCGTGACGCTTGCACATCACCTGGCTCACCTCGGTGCCCGTGTACTGCACGCCCTTGAGGTTCTTCTCGACGTAGTGCTTCCAGAGCCCGATGCCCGCGCCCACGTCGAGCACGCTCTTCATCTCCACCTTGTTGTAACGCGCGAACGCGAACACGTACTCGGCGAGGTTCGCGTGCTCTTCGGGCGAGGTCACACGCGTCTGCGGCGAGTCATAGAAGCGGTGATAGTAGGCTTCGTCGAAGCGGCGAAACCGATCCATGGCGGGGGAGTCTAGTCGCACTGCCCGCGGCTGCGATAGGCCATGGCCCGGCGGCGTGAGCCACGGATCGGCCGTTCGCCCGGAAGGCCACGCACCCCGCCGGTTCCGAAAAGGACCGTCGGGAAAGCTATTTGGCGTTTCCGGGGGTCTCTGGTGCTGGTCATGACGGGCTCCGTCGACTAGAAAACCGACTTCCCTAAGGAGTTACCCCGAGCATGGCTCAGAGCGCAGTGGTCGAAAGTGGCAAGGCACCGGGTGAGGCAGAGGCTCGCCGTCGCAAGCAGCAGAGCGTCCCCACGCAGGAGGGCAAGACCTACCGCGTTCACGATATCGGCCTCGCCGACTGGGGCCGCAAGGAGATCTCCATCGCCGAAACGGAGATGCCGGGTCTGATGGCGCTGCGCGCCGAGTACGGCGCTTCGAAGCCCCTGAAGGGCGCCCGCGTCGCCGGCTGCCTCCACATGACGATCCAGACGGCGGTGCTTATCGAAACGCTTCGCGAGCTCGGCGCCGAGGTGACGTGGACGTCGTGCAACATCTACTCCACGCAGGATCACGCTGCCGCGGCGATCGCCAAGGCCGGGATCCCGGTTTTCGCCTGGAAGGGCGAGACCGAGGAGGAGTACGACCAGTGCCTCGAGCGCCAGATCTTCGCGTTCGAGGGCGGCAAGGGCCCGAACATGATCCTCGACGACGGCGGGGATCTCACGATGTGGATCCATCAAAAGTACCCGCAGCTCTTCACGGGCTCGGATCCGATCCGCGGCCTCAGTGAGGAGACGACGACGGGCGTGCACCGCCTGTACGAAATGTTCAAGGCCGGCTCGCTCAAGTGCCCGGCGATGAACGTCAACGACTCGGTCACGAAGAGCAAGTTCGACAACCTCTACGGTTGCCGCGAGTCGCTCACCGACGGCATCAAGCGCGCGACCGACGTGATGTTTGCAGGCAAAATCTGCGTCGTCGCGGGCTACGGTGACGTGGGCAAGGGCTGTGCGCAGGCGATGCGCGGGCTCGGCGCGCGCGTGCTCATCACCGAGATCGACCCCATCTGCGCGCTGCAGGCCGCGATGGAAGGCTACGAGGTCACGACGATGGAGGAGGCCGCTCCCCGGGCCGACATCATCGTGACCGCGACGGGATGCTGCGACGTCGTGCGCGGCGACCACCTCAAGGTGCTGAAGAACGAGGCGATCCTCTGCAACATCGGGCACTTCGACAGCGAGATCGACATCGCGTGGCTCGAGACGCAGCCGGGCATCCGTGAGGAAAACATCAAGCCTCAGGTCGATCACTTCATCTTCCCCGACGGCCGCAAGCTCATCGTCCTCGCGCGCGGGCGCCTCGTGAACCTCGGCTGCGCGACGGGTCATCCGAGCTTCGTCATGAGCTCGAGCTTCACGAACCAGGTGATCGCTCAGATCGCGCTCTTCACGGAGAAGTACCCGCTCGGCGTGCACGTGCTCCCGAAGAAGCTCGACGAGAAGGTGGCCCGCCTGCACCTCGGCAAGCTGGGCGTGAAGCTCGACAAGCTGAGCGCGAAGCAGGCGGAGTACCTGGGGGTCTCCGTCGAGGGCCCGTACAAGCC
>DASUGE010000445.1:0-6280 GCA_036274215.1 Polyangiaceae bacterium
GCTCGATCGATGACGTCGAGGCGGCAAAACGAAAACGGCACCCCGCCTTCATCTAGGAACTGCGGGATCGCGACTCGCGCGCTCACGCGCCCAATTTTCTTGGCGAACCACCATTCCTCCCGCGTGAGCCCCTCGGGCGGCGGTCTCCAGCGGAGGTCGTGCCAGTGGAGGTATCGGCCGTCCGGTAGTGTCGGGGAGATGTGGTTCATGATCTTCCCGACCTTCAGCTTTTCAATTTCCAGCTTCGGGGGGAGCTTGGGGAACCTCATCGGACGTTTATAATATAGCGATCATTTATAAAGGAACGAGCCTGCACCCGTGGATGCTCAATTTTGCTTTTCTGCTTGGCATTGATTATATTTGAGCAAATTCAAATAGTTACACTTCCACACCTGTCGGCGCATTTTTGCTAGGCAGCAATGTGACCGAGGATGGTCGGCGTACCCTCGGCGTCGCCTGCCGCACTCAGCGACGCTCGAAAGCCGTCACGCGCGCTTCGGTGACCTCGGCGAGGATCTCGAGCGCACGTGGCGCGAGCGCTTCGGGCGTCACGGCGCGGCCGCCGAGTGACGCCACGGTAGCGACGCCGTGCTCGCGGATGCCGCACGGCACGATCACGCCGTAAAGCGCGAGGTCGTTCACGAGGTTCAGCGCGAAGCCGTGCATCGTGACCCAGCGCGAGATGCGCACGCCGATGGCGCCGAGCTTCACGAGATCCGTGGCCGCGCTCGAGCCTTCGAACTTGCGTGGATCGGCGCGATCCGCCCAGAGCCCCACGTGCTTCGGGTGCGTGCCCGAGGCGACGCCGAGCTCGGCGACCAGGCGGCGCATCGTCTCGGTGAGCGCCTGCACGAAGCGCCGCACGTCGCGCCGATCGGGGTTCAAATCCACGATCGGGTACGCGACGAGCTGCCCGGGGGCGTGCAGGGTCACGTCGCCGCCGCGGCTCGTCTTCTCGACCGCGATGCCGAGCTCGGCGAGCCCCTCGGGCGTCGCGAGCAGGTGCTCGGGCTTCGCGCCGCGTCCGAGCGTCACGACGGGCGGGTGCTCGAGCAGGAGCACGGTGTCTTCCCCGCGCTCCGCCTGGCGCTCGGCGAGCAAGCGCTCCTGCAGGGCGACGACTTCGGAGTACGGGCGCTGGCCGAGCCAGACGCCGCGCAGCGTTCGGGACATTCGGAACCGAGCTTACTCCGGGATTTGCTCGCCGGCGTCGCGCGCCTGCTCGCGCTGCTCCTCGATGCGCTCGACGAACGTTCCGGCGAGATCCGGGTCGAACTGCGAGCCGGAACAGCGCTCGATTTCGCTCACGGTCACGTCGTGCGGCAACGCGCGGCGATAGGAGCGATCGCTCGTCATGGCGTCGTAGGTGTCGGCGACGGAGATGATGCGCGCGATGAGCGGGATGTCGCCCTTGGCGAGACCGAGCGGGTAGCCGCGGCCGTCCCAGCGCTCGTGGTGCAGGTACACGCCGGGCACCACGGGCGCGAGGAAGCGCACGGGGTCGAGGATCTCGCGCCCGTAGACCGGGTGGCGCTTGAACACGTCGTACTCGTCGAGCGTGAGCTTGCCCGGCTTGTTCAGGTTCATCACGCAGCCGATCTTGCCGATGTCGTGCATCAACGCGGAGTGACGCACGATTTCGATCTCCGCCTCCGGCAGGCCGACCCAGCGCGCGAGCGCGACGGCGTAACGCGCGACGCGCTCTGAATGGCCAGCCGTGTAGTGGTCCATCTTGTCGATGGTGCGGGCAAGGCTCTGGATCGTCTGCTGGAAGGTCGCCTGCAGGTCCTCGTAGAGGCGCGCGTTCTCGATGGCCGCCGCCGCGCGCGAAGCGATGATGCTGAGCAGCTTCCGCTGGCCTTCGTCGAAGCGGCGGCTCGCGGTGAGCGAGATCACGGCGATCCAGCCCATCAGGCGATCGCGCATCTTGAGCGGCACGACGGCGACGCTCGACACCTGCCGGCCCGGGTGCTCGGCGAAGAGCTCCCGCGCGCGCGCGCCGTGCTCGACGACGGGCGCCCCGCTCTTCAAGCGCTCGGCGACGATCGTCCGATCGAGCAGGCCGAGCTCTTCGCCCTGGGGCAGGGTGGGGGACGCGACGATGCTGCGTTGGAAAAAGCCGCCCTCGCCGTCGTCGAGCCAGGTCGCGACCGTGTCGGCGCGCACCTCGGAAAGCGCGCCGTCGGTGAGCGTCGCCATCACCTCGTCGAGCGACAGGCTCGCCGCGATCGCCTCGCTCACCTTGTAGAGCGACAAGGCTTCGCGCAGGCGCAGATTTTCCGCCGTGAGGCGCCGCTTCTCGAGGCCGCGCTGCACGATGTGCACGACCTCCTCCACCTTGAACGGCTTCAGGATGTAGTCGTAGGCGCCGCGCTTCATCGCGTCGATCGCCGTTTCGACCGTGCCGAAGCCCGTCATGATGACCGTCAGCGTGTCGGGATGGGTCTTCGAGACCTCCTTCAGGAGATCGAGGCCACCCATGCGCGGCATCTTGAGGTCGCTGATGACCATGTCGTAGCGCGCGCGCTCGAGCTCGTTCACCGCGCTCGAGCCGTCCTCGGCCGTGCGCACGATGTAACCCTCCATCCCGAGGAAGTCGGCGATGATGTCGCGAATGAATTTCTCGTCGTCGACGACGAGCACGCGCGGGCGATCCTCAGGCGAGTTCGATTCGATCTGGGCCATTCGGGGTGGGCGCGACCGGCGGACGGCGGGGTCTGAAGCGTAACACCTTCCGCTCCGTCCGCGAGAGACTCGCGCTCGAGCGGATCGCGAAATCCGCTTCGCGGGTGCTAGCCGCGCGAGCCGAGCAGGCCGCCCAGCCCCTTTTGGGGCTCGGTGTCGTGCGACCGGAGGTAGCTCAGGTTGAGCCCGTTGATGAGCGCGTGCGCGACGAAAGGTCCGACCACCGACCCCGTGAGGGCGAAGATTGACCCGAGCGCGAGGCCGACGAGGGTCGCCCACGTCGCCCACACCCAACGGCTCGGCCCGGTGAGTTGATGTAGGACACCGAACAGCAGCGCCTGAAACCACAGGCCGAGCCACGGCTGCAGGAGCCCGCGGAACAAGAGCTCTTCGCCGAGCGCGCTCGTGGCGGCGAGCCCGACGATGCCGAAGCCGCTCAAGCCCCGCGTGAGGGGACGGAGCTCGCGATGCAGGTTCTTGGCCCAGGCGAAGCGCGGCACCGAAAAGCGCGTCGCCACCGCGACGAGCACCCCGAAGCACGCCCCGAGCCCGATGCTGTAGAGCACGTCGCGCGGCGGCCGCAGCGGAAGCCAGGCGGGCATGCTGAACGGCGGCGCTCCGCGCAGCACGAATCCGAGAATCGTCGCGAACAGCGCCATGCCGGCGTAGACGGCCGCGAATCGGCCCCAGCGCGCCATCTTCGGACTATGCCACGCTTCCCACCCCAAGTTCGATTAGAGTCCGGCCACGGAGATTTTCGTGCCGGAAGCATCGGAGGAGCTTGCCCGCTTCGAGTCCGGTCTGGATCTGGTCGAGGCGATGGCGCGCCGGATTGCCCGAGAGGTGGGGCCCCACGCGGAGCTTGCCGATTTGGTGAGCTACGGCCGCGAGGGATTGCTCGACGCGGTGCGCAAGTTCGACCCGGCACGTGGCGTGCCCTTCCGCGGCTACGCGAGCTTCCGCATTCGGGGCGCCATCATCGACGGGATCCGCCAGAGCGCACGCCTGCCCCGCCGCGCTCACGAGCGCCTGAACGGGCTTTCGGCGGCGAACCGGACGAGCGAAGGCGCTTACGAGGACGCGCTCGCTCCGGCGCCTCCGGGATCCACGGCGGTGGACGCGGAGCGTGCCCTCGGTGAGCACTTGGCGGCGATGGCGACGGCGGTCGCCGTCGGCTTGCTCTCGACGACGGCCTACGGCGACGAGGGCGAGCGCGTGCCCGTCGCGACCAACGCGACCCCGGAGGAAGCGCTCGGGCGCGCCGAGCTGCTCGAGGTCGTGCGGCGCGCGATCGGCGAGCTTCCCGCGGAGGAGCAGGCGCTCGTGCGCCGCCATTACCTCGAGGGCGAGCGCTTCGATCACGTGGCGGCCGAGCTCGGCCTCAGCAAGAGCTGGGCGAGCCGACTCCACACGCGGGCGATCAAGCGACTCACCGACAAGCTGAAGGGGCCCAAAGCTTGACCTCGAAGCCTGTGCCCGATACTCGACAGGGCATGTCGAGACTCGCCTTGACGCTGTGGAGCGCCCTCGTAGCGGCCGCCATTCCGGCCTGCGGTGGGCAAACGCAGCCCGCTTCGTCGAGTCCCGCGCCCGCTGAAGCGACTCCCGCCACCGCGGCCTCGAGCGAGCCCTTGCCTGCCGCGTCGTCGGACGCAACGGCCGCGAGCGCTACGCCGAGCGCTGCTCCGGCGCCGCCGGCTCCCCCTCCGCCTCCGCCGATCTCAGAGCTTTGCGAGAAGATGTGCGACGCGCAGACGGCGAAGTGCTCGCCGGAGAAAGTGAAGGGCTGCAAGCAGAACTACTGCAGCCGCTACGGCGGCGCGCCGGAGGTGTGCGAGCCCGCCGTGCGCGCCGCGCTCGCCTGCACGGAGCAGAACCCCGAGTTCTCCGTGTGCTCCAACGTGATCTCGATCAGCTGCGCGAAGCCGTTCCGCGCCGCGGAGAAATGCATCGCCACGGGCGTCGCTCCCGAGGATCTCGGCCCGCCCAAGGAGATCCCCGACGGCTGGACGCGCTACGAGTCGAAGGAGGAGGGCTTCTCCGTCGCGATGCCGCCGAACGTCGAGATGAGGAGCGAGGGAGGGCTCAAGATCTGGTCGGCGAAATCCGGCAACGCGACCTACGAGATCACGCTCGGCCCCCCGCCGCCCGAGGAGAAGAAGTTCGACCAGAAGGCGTTCGTGCGCATCGGCACGAAGATGCTCGGCAAGTGCGGACCGAAGATGAAGCTGTTCGCGATGGTGGAAAAGCCGGAGAGCACGCTGATCCACTACCGGACGGTGTGTCCGGACAAGACCCAGAAGCGCGGGGAGATCTTCGTGCAGGGCAAGGATTACTTCGTGCTGACGGCGACCTGGGGAGAGGGACCGAATCCGGACGCGGAGGCGTTCGCGTTCACGTTCGTAAGAAAGAAGTAGTGGGGGGAGGTAAGAGTCAGAGTCAGGGTCAAGGCTAGGGTCAGGGTCAAGGCTAGGGTCAGGGTCAAAGCTAGGGTCAGAGTCAGAGTCTCAGAGGGGTCAGGGCGCGGGTGGGAGAGGGACGGGGATCTGCTACTGATGGGGGCGATGCGGACCCTGGTAGCCATGAGTGGAGGAGTCGACTCCTCGGTGGCGGCGGCGCGTTTGCTGGCGGCGGGGGACGAGGTCGTGGGGGTGACGCTGCACCTCTGGGATTATCCGGATGACGGGAGCGTGCGGGGGCGGTGCTGTGCGCCGGAGGACATTCACGATGCGAGGCGGGTCGCGGATCGGCTCGGGTTTCCGCATTATGCGTTCGACCGGCGCGCGCTCTTTCGGGACACGGTGGTGGACCCGTTCGTCGATGCGTACGTCGGCGGCACGACGCCGAGCCCTTGCGTGCGCTGCAACCGCGGCGTGAAGCTGCCCGAGCTGATGCGCCTCGCGACCGAGCTGGGGTGCGAGCGCGTCGCGACGGGGCACTACGCGCGCATCGAGCGGCAGGGGGATCGCTTCGAGCTCCATCGCGCCCGCGATCGGCAGAAGGACCAGAGCTACTTTTTGCACATGCTCGACCAGCTGACCCTGTCACGGCTGGTCTTCCCGCTCGGGGAGCTCGACAAAGCCACCGTGCGCGCGGAGGCTCGGGCGCTCGCGCTGCCCGGCGCCGACAAAGGCGAGAGCCAAGAGCTCTGCTTCGTGCCGAACGGGCGTTACGACGCGTTCGTGGCCGAGCGCGCCGGGGAGCGCTTGCGGCCGGGCCCGATCGTGAACGACAGCGGGCGTCCCGTCGGCACCCATGCCGGCATTCACGGCTTCACGCTCGGGCAGCGAAAGAGCCTCGGCGTGACCCTCGGGCGCCGCGCCTACGTCGTGGGCATCGACGCCGAGAGCGGCACCGTGCGCCTCGGCGAGCGCGAGCGGCTGCTTGCTGCCGAAGCGCTGCTCGACGAGACGAGCCTCGCGCCCGACGTTTCGCCGCCGTTCGGCTGCGACGTCATGGTGCGCTATCGCGGCAACGGCGTGCCGGCTCGCGTCGAAGCGGGCGAGACGCGCGGCCTCGTCGTACGCTTCGACGCGCCGGTTGCGGCGGTCGTTCCCGGACAGTTCGCGGTGTTCGTGCGCGGCGAGCGCGTCCT
>DASUGE010000446.1:0-7327 GCA_036274215.1 Polyangiaceae bacterium
GTCGCGTCGGGGTTGGTGTTGTCGGGGGCGGATGCGGGGGCGGCTGGGATGGCTTTTCGTGACACGGGGGACCGGCAGGGTGACACCAATTTTCCAAAGGGCCAGTGGGCAGCGTAACTACTGGGGATTATTGGGCAATTAGTGAGCCCCCCACGAACGTGGTGACGGACGAAGCGGCGAGAGCCCCCGTGAAGGCCCCGGCGCTCACGGGGACGGGGAGCCGTTCGGCAAGATTGTCGGTGGCGGAGGTGACGTACGGAGTGAGCTCGAGGGGGGCGGAGCCGCACGCGAGAGTGATCGGAACCTCGATGGATGCGCTGCTCTTGTTGATGGCGACGACGACGATCGTGCCGTCCGAACCTTGGTACGCGCTGAGGAGCACGTCGCTCGGGATCGTGCCGGCGATGCTCACGCGCTTGTAGCCGGGGCGAACGAATCGGCTGTAGTTGCCGAGCGTGTAGAAGCGCTTCGCGATGGTGCCATCTTTGAGGATCAGACCCTCGTTGTCGTCGTTGAAGTTCGCGATGCGGTTGTAATAGAGCCACGCCGACGCGGGGCCGTTCACGATCGCGTCGTGGATCCAGCCGGCGACGGCGATTCCGTTTTCGATATCGGAGCTCGGGCCTGCTTCCGGCCACCATTTGAGGCCGGAGACCTCGGTCATCCAGAGCTCTTTCGTTTGCGGGACGTCGCTCGGCCACGGCTCGGCGGCGAGCGTGTCGTATTGGTGCGTCGCCAGGATATCGACGAGGTCCCACGCCACCGGATCCGCGTAGAGCGCGTGACCGTAGTCGTAGTCCATGCCCATCAGAGGATTGTTGGCGTCCGGGTGCGTCTCGTTGGTCCAGAGATGGAGCCACTCCGTCGTCTCGGGCCCCATGAGCTTCACGTTCGGGCTCGCTGCGTGGAGCTTCGGGCCGAGCACTTTGATGAAGCTCACGAGCTCTTCCGCCGTGTAAAGCATCGAAGGGAAGTCGCCGATGCACGGTTGCT
Organism: Polyangiaceae bacterium; assembly: GCA_036274215.1. Taxonomy (GTDB): domain Bacteria; phylum Myxococcota_A; class Polyangia; order Polyangiales; family Polyangiaceae; genus PMG-095. The sequence continues at coordinate 994 of DASUGE010000446.1, forward strand.
CGATGCCGCACGACGCGTAGTCGGGCTCGTTTTGGACCGACATCGCGTCGAGGTCGACACCGGTTTGTTCCTTCACGAGCGCCGGGAACGCCGCAATCCTCGTGGCCCACGCGTCGTAGCAATCGCCCGGCTCGAGGTGGCCGCCGTCGTTCTCGGTCTTGTTCGTCTTGCACATGGCGTACGCGCTGAAGACGGTTCCGACGAACGTCGTCGCGCCGTTTGCTTTCGCTGTGGCGCAGTCCGAATCGGCGTTCCTGTTGTCCAGGTTGCCGTTCGAGGCCATGCCGATGCGCAGGATCGTGAGGCCGATCCCGCCGCCGGTGGTGTTGAAGAGCTGATTCGCCTCGGAATCGGTGAGGGCATCCGAGCCGCGGTTGCCGACGCCGAATCCGACCATCGTCTGCTGCGGCTGATCGAGAACGACGACGGCGCTGTTCGCGCTCCCGCCTCCCACGAAGCAGCTCGGTGCACCGGCGCCTCCCGCGCTCGCCGCCGTACCCGCATTGCCGGCATCACTCGCTGAGCCGGCCAGCGCGGACGCACCCGCCGCGGACATGCCTGCCGAGCCCGCGGCTTCGCGACCACCCGTGCTGGTTCCCGCTGAGCCGGCGAGGGATGCGCCGCCCATCGCATTCGTGCCGCCCATGGCGCCTCCCGAGCCGGCAGTCGTGCCCCCTGCCGCGCTCGAGCTCGCGCCGGACATCCCGTTGGTACCGCTCGCGCCGCCGGGCGCGCCACTCATGCCATCCATGCCGGTGCCTCGGCGGCCGCCGTTCGCTCCGTGCTGCGACTCGCCGCACGCCGCCAAGAGAAGCCCGACCACCGTTGTCCCCGCCATCAACCACCCGCGCATGCGCGCAAGGCTAACGCCAAACGAGGCGCCTGCGAACACGTGTCGAAGGCGAATCCGCACCGCACGCGCGACCTTTGCAGCCCGAGGCTGCGATTTCGTCTCCGCCTGCAACGCGTGCTGGAGCGAGCACGTCGCGCTGCGGCATGATGCCCGGGCCAGCATGCGCTTCGCCCGACACGCCGCCGCCCTCTGCTTCTCGCTCGCCGCCTGTTCGACTTCAACGCCCGAACCGCAAGCTCCCGAAACCATCCGCGTGGACAAGGGTCCCCCGCCAACCGGCGCCCGCAAGCTCCGCGAGCTCAAAGCCGTCGACGGGCATGGGTGCGGCATCTTCGGAACGCTTGGGACGTACGCCGGCGCCGTGGCGAAGCTTCGCGAGCAGGCGCGCGCGCTGGGGGCGGATTACGTGACCGTCACGGACGTGAAGGAGCCGGCCGCGACGCGCGAGTGCGTGGAGAAGGCTTTTACGGTGACCGGAGTCGCGTACGTGGTGGGCACGGAAACGGGCCGTTTGCCCGCCGCAGCGATGCCGCAGTGAGCGTGGGCCCGGAGCCGTGATGCCGGGCGATTAGGCGTTGCTGAAGAACGGCGCGAGCGCCTTGAAGAGCACGTCGAGACCGAACGGTTTCTGCAGGACGTGCTCGACGCCGAGCGCTTTGAGCTCGCGCAGCTGATCGCTCGGCGCGACGCCCATCATCGCGATCACCGGCAGGGACGAGCCGTCGTCGCGGATGCCGCGGATCAGGCCGAGGCCGTCCATGCGGGGCATCGAGAGGTCGACGACGAGGGCGCCGATGCGGGGGCCTTCGGCGCGGAAGCGTTCGAGGCCGCTTTGGCCGTCGCTCGCTTCGAGGACGCGATAGCCGACGCGGCTCAAGCCCGCGCGCAGGACGGTGCGCACGGTGGGCTCGTCGTCGACGAGCAGGACGACGCCGGCGCTGCTCTGGCGCCGCTTTTCGCCCATGGGACGGCTGGCGACGGGCTCGGCGCCGCGCGCGATCGGGATGAAGACGCGGAACTCGGAGCCGGCGCCGGGGGTCGAGTCGACTTGGATGAAGCCGCCATGGCCTTTGACGATGCCGAGGACCGAGGAGAGGCCGAGGCCGGTGCCCTGATCGATGGACTTGGTCGTGAAAAAGGGGTCGAAGATGCGATCGAGATCGGCGGGGGCGATGCCGCTACCGGTGTCCTTCACGGTGAGGACGGCGTACGTGCCTGGTTGGCAACTGGGGTAGAGGCTCGCCGTCTCACGCTCGACCTCGCGCTGCGTGAGACCGAGGGTGAGCGTGCCGCCCTGGGGCATGGCGTCGCGCGCGTTCACGCAGAGGTTCAAGAGAATTTGCTGGATTTGCGTGGGATCGGCGAGGACTTCGGCCTCGGGAGCGCTCACCTCGGACGTCAAGTTGATGATGCGCGGGAAGGTCTCGCGGATGAGGCCCGAGACCTCGCGGATCGCGGCGAGGAGGCGCAGGGCTTGGCGATCGCCGCTCGTGCCGCGACCAAACGCGAGGAGCTGCTTCAGGACTTTGGCGCCGCGCTCGACGCTCGTGCGGATCGTCGCGAGGAGCTCGTGGCCGTCGGCGCCATGGACGGAATCGGGCAGCACCTCCGCCGCCATCATGATGGGTAGCAAGATGTTGTTGAGGTCGTGAGCGATGCCGGCCGCGAGCTGGCCCAGCGATTCGAGTCGGTCCGCTCGCAGCAGCCGTTGTTGGAGCTGCTCTTTCTCGCGGCGCAGGCGCACGCCCTCGAGCGCGGTGCGAACGGCGTTCGGAAGGCGCGTCAGCCGATCCTTGAGCAGGTAGTCGCTCACGCCTTGGCGCATGGCGGACACGGCGAGCTCCTCGCCGAGGGCGCCGGAGACGAGAATGAAGGGCGTTTCGTGGTGCCGCGCGCGGAGGAGCGCGAGCGCGCTGAGCCCGTCGAAACCCGGCAGATTGTAGTCTGAAATGACCAGATCCGGCCCGGAGTCGAGGAGCTCGACGTATTTGTCGCGATCCCACACGCGGGTGAGCTCGACGTCGACGCCGCCGCGACGGAGCTCGAGCTCGACGAGCTCGGCATCGTGCGGATTGTCTTCGAGCAGGAGGACGCGCGGGGTCGGCATCACGTCGGGGATTCCGGCGCTTGGTTCAGGATCAGCCAATACATGCCGAGCTCCATCACCGCTGCCATGAACCCCTCGAACTCGACCGGCTTGACGATGTAGCTGTTGACCCCCAGGTTGTAGCTTTCGACGAGATCGCGCTGCTCTCGCGACGACGTGAGCACGACCACCGGGATCGAGCGCTTCGCCGGATCCTTCTTGATGCGCTCGAGGACCTCGAGGCCGTCGACTTTCGGCAGCTTCAGATCGAGCAGCACGAGCCGCGGCGGCTCCTCCCCCGCGCGGCCGGCGTGCTCGCCGGTACCAAAGATGAAGTCGAGCGCCTCCGCACCGTCGCGAGCGATCTCGATGCGATTGGCGATTTTCGCCTTTTCGAGCGCCCGCAGCGTGAGCTCCCGGTCGGTCGGGCTATCCTCGACCAAGAGGATTTCCACCGGTAGCCGTCGCTCCATGCCGCGCCTCTCGGCGGAGGAGCGTACCATGCGCCCGGACTGAAAATGCTAGCCGCTTAAATTGCGCAGCAAGCGGCCGCTGATGGCTGCTGACGGCTCGGCGCGCTACGTGCCGTCTTCGAAGCGGTCGGACCACCGGGTCCGAGAGGAGCCGACAGGATGGAACCCGAAAGCGATGCTTGGCGACGGTCGATCATCGAGTCGTTGCCGCAGTATTTGTGGACCAGCGACGCCGCCGGCCAGGTCACCTACGTCGATCCGCGCTTCCACGCCCTCCTGAGCATTTCCGGCGACGAGGGCGTGATGCCCGGCTGGTTCGTGCGCGTTCATCCGGATGAGCGTGACGCGGCGCGCCAACACTGGCGCGAGTCCGTGGGACAGGCGCGGGAGTTCCGGTCCGAATACCGCCTCCTCGTCGACGGCGCTTATCGCTGGTTCGTGTCCCGCGCGCGGCCCGTACGCGACGCGACCGGCGCCGTTACCCACTTCGTCGGCACGGTGCACGACATCCATGAGGAGGTCGCGACGCGCGAGGCGCTCAAGAACGAGCAAGGGCGGCTCGGCGCTCTGGCAGCGTCCTCTCCGCTGATGCTCTACTCATTTCGCCAATCTCCCGAGGGTCGCCCGACGTTCCCGTACGTGAGCCCGGCGTTCGAGCGCCATTTCGGTCTCCGGGGCGAGCTCCTCGCCGAAGATCCGACCTCCTTCTTCATGCTCGGCGACCCGGCGGATGCCGACGCGCTCAACGCGTCGGTGGCCTCGTCACGCGACAACCTTTCGCTGTGGCGACAGCAGTGGCGCATGACCGTGCCGGGTAAAGGCGAGATTTGGCTCGAAGCCTACGCCATGCCCGCACGCGAGGCCGACGGCTCGACGATCTGGCACGGCTCGCTCGCCGACATCACGGAGCGCCGGCGGCAGGAGCAAGAGCTCCGAAGTCTGAACACCGAGCTCGAGCACCGCGTGCGCGAACGAACGGAGGAGCTCGAAGCCGCCAACCGCGAGCTCGAAGCGTTCAGCTACTCGGTGTCGCACGATCTTCGCGAGCCGCTGCGCGCCATCAACGGCTTCTCGCGCGCCGTCGTCGAGGATTTCGGTCCTTCGCTGCCGCCCGAGGCGCAACGCCAGCTCGAGGCGATCCGCGCGGGCGCGCTCCGCATGGGGCAGCTGATCGACGATTTGCTGGCATTTTCACGCCTGAGCCGCCAGCCGCTCAAGCGCCGCCCGACCGAGCTCCGGCTCGTCGTGGAGGAATGTCTCCGTGAGCTCGACGCGGCGAAGGGCAAGACCACCGTGCGCATCGGCGAGATCCTGCCGTCCGACGTCGATGCGTCGCTCGCGAAGCAGGTGTTCATGAACTTGCTCGCCAATGCCTTCAAGTACTCGCGGCAGCGGCCCGAGCCGCTCGTCGAGCTCGAATCACGGCGCGACAACGGCGAGATCATTTATTCCGTGCGCGACAACGGCGTCGGCTTCGACATGAAGTACGCGAGCAAGCTGTTTCACGTGTTCCAGCGCCTGCACGCCAAGGAGGACTTCGAGGGGACGGGCGTCGGGCTGGCGATCGTGCAGCGTATCGTCGCCCGCCACGGCGGCAAGGTGTGGGCGGAGGCGGCCGTCGGCCAGGGCGCGACGTTTTCGTTCACGTTGGGCGGCAGCGGCGCATAGAGTCGGCGCGCCATGAGAATTTTGCTACTGCGTCACGCCGCGACGGCATGGACGGCCACGGGCCAGCACACCGGTCGCACCGATCTGCCGCTGACGGAGGCGGGTGAAGCGGAGGCGCGCGCGACGGCCCCGCTTTTTGCGGCGATGCGGGGCAAGGACAAGCTCGGCGCGATCTACTCGAGCCCGCGCCAGCGTGTGCTGCGTACGCTCGAGCTCGTCGTGGGTCACGTGTCGGGTGTCGTCACGGACGAGGCGCTCGGCGAGGTGAACTACGGCGACTTCGAGGGGCTCACCCCCGCGCAGATCCAAGAGCGAGCTCCCGGCTGGTGGTTATGGAACGACGGGTGCCCGGGAGGCGAAACCCTGGACGCCGTGGAGGCGCGAGTCGACCATTTCATCGCCAACCTGCGTGCCGCCCATCGCGACGAAACGGTGTGCGTGGCGTCGCACGGGCACCTCTCTCGCGCCTTCTCTGCACGTCTGCTCGGCATGCCGCTGCGCGCGGCGGGCGCGTTCGCGATCAGCACCTGCGCGCTCGCGGATTTCAGCGAGAAGGACGGGCGTTTCCTGCTCTCCGCCTGGAACCGCACGCGTTAGAGCTCGGCCAACGAGCGCTACTCGGCGCCGAGCGTGATCGCGTACGTGTCGCCGATGCGGGCGACGCCGGCATCGGTGTAGCCGTCGCGCGTGAGCCCAGTGCACGCGCTTTCGTCGGCGAGCATCACGCCGAGCGCTTCGTTCGCCGACGCTGCGCTGATGGCGAACGCGTCCGCCCAAAGCCGCGGGGTGTAGCCCGCCGCTTGCAGCCGCTCGCGCGTGCCACGCCCGCTCGAATCGACGAGCCCGCGCGTGCCCTGCCCTTCGATGTCGGCAGCGAGAACCCGCGCAGCGCAAAAGAGCGCGCCGTTGGCGCGCACGGGCACCGAGGCCGGGGGGGCGGCGGCGTTGGCCCCGCAAGGGATCCCGCCGGCAGCGCGCAGGTTCGAAATCAGCGAGAAGAGATCGTCCTCACTCGCGCGCGCGGCTTGGCCGGCGGCCGCGACGGGCGCGCAGAAGTCGCCCGCGGGCAAGGAGCGCGACACGCACGTTCCGGAGATGCAGGCCTCGCTGTCCGCGCAATTGCCGGCGGAGCACGCCGCGAGGCAGACTCCCGCCGGCGTCGCATCCGCCGCACATTGCGAGAGCGCGGCCGGTGTCGCGGCAGCGGCGCAGCGCGCGCGCTTGATGCCGGCACAATCATCGTCCGTTTCGCAC
>DASUGE010000447.1:0-2957 GCA_036274215.1 Polyangiaceae bacterium
CGCTCGTCCCGCCCTTGCCGCTCGTCCCGCCCTTGCCGCTCGTTCCGCCAGTGCTTCCCGCTGTGCCGCCGTCCGCGCCCGTGCCGCCCACGTCGGCACCCATGCCGGCGTCGCCGCCCATCGCGCCGACGCTGCCCCCAACGCCGCCGGCTGACGTGTCGCCGCTGCCGCCGTTACCGCCGTCACCGCCGGTGCCGCCCTTCGCGCCGGTGCCGCCTTGCGCGTTCGGGTCGCCTTTGCAGATGCCTTGCTCGCAGATCAGGTTCGAACCGAAGTGCGCGCAGTCTGCGTTGGTGCCGCATTGGTCCGGGCTCAGGTCGTAGACCAACGAGCAGCTCGGCCCCATCAGGAGCAGCAAGGGTAAGAAGGGGAACGAACGAGAAGCTATTCTCCGCCGCATGCCTGCCCTGAAGACTAGCGCGGAGTGAGCCCCGCGGGACCAGAGATTTGTCGAGACGGTGCGAGGTCATCGCACATGAACGCCATGGCGAGCGGCACTGCGGGAAAGCGTGCACCACGAGCGTTGCGCTTACATACGTGGAGGCGGGCCGCTAGCCGCCGCTCGCAGGCGCGCGGAGGAGGGCGTGGACGCGGGCAACGAGCGTTTCGCCGCTGAAAGGCTTCGGCAAGAAGTCGTCGAATACGTCGGAGCTTAGGCCTGTTTCAGCGGGGGCATAGCCGGAGCACACGAGCACGCGACCCGGGTGGAGCTCGCGGAAGTCGGCAATGAGCTTGCGCACGGGCGGGCCGGGCATCACTCAGTCGGTGCAAAGAAGATGAATCGGTGACTGGTGGCGGCGCGCGAGCGTGAGCGCTGAGGCACCGTCGGGCGCGTCGAGCACGGTCATTCCGGCGCGCGTCAGGCTGCGGCGCAGGGCGAGGCGGACCGCCTCGTCGTCGTCGACGAGCAGCACGACGACGGGCTCCGCCGGCGCGGGAGCGGGGTGCTCCTTGGCTTGCGCGCTACGCGGGTGCACGGCGGGCCACAGGAGCGAGATGGTCGTTCCGACGCCGGTTTCGCTCTCGACCTCGATGTGGCCGCCGTGCGCCTCCGGCAGGATCTTCTGGACGAAGACGTACCAGAGCGCGACCAGCACGTAGCAAGCCACATCGCGAGCGAGACGCCTCTCAACGTGCGCTCACGCCACTGTTGCTGCTCGCTCCGGACGCGAAGCGAGGGACGTTTGGGAACGCTGACGAGGTCGTTCACGCGGCGCACCACGGGCGGGAAGCTTCGCCCGCAGCGAAGCGCCCCCTACTCAGAGCCGATCAGTGTACCGGAAAAATGAGGCGTCATGCCCCCGCGACTTCGGGGCATCTTATCGACGCCGAGCGGAAGCGGCGCCGTTAGCGGTCCGTCCACCAGGCCGCGAATTCGCGGAACTCGATCGCGCCGTTCCCGTTCACGTCGATCGCCGTGAATGCCGTGAGCGATTGCTCGCGCGTGAAGCCGACGCCGAGCGTGTCGAGAAGCTGAGCAAACTCGCGCGGGTCGATCTTGCCGTTGCGATCCTGGTCGACGGCCTCGAAGCGTGCTCTGAGCGCTTGGTTTTCCATGGAGGTCTCCGCTCTGCCGGCGTGCCCGCACCGGATCAGGCGTCGCCCCTTTTTGGCCTCAGCGGGGACCGCCAAGCAACTGGTTTCGTGCGAGGTTTTGACCAGGCACCAATGAGACCTTTTGCGGGGCTGGCGATATCATTTCGGGCTGGGCGTCTTTTTCTTTTTTAGATTTCGCAGGGTTACGCGGCAGCGGCCACCGGCTCGATGCGTTACTCTCGTTTCGGTGAGCGCGGAACATCGCAGGTGCGTCGTCGTTGTCCTCGGAGCCTTTGCGGCGCTGCTTGCGTCCGCGGCTCCCGCGGGGGCGGCGACTCGTTACGTTTTCACGACGTTCCGCGGTGACTCGGCGTCGCAGGAGAAGCTCTCCGTCTATACGTCGAGCGACGGGCTCAACTTCAAGCTGCTCTCGGACACGGGCTACGGCGGCCCCACGAGCGTGCTTCGCGATCCGAGCATCATGAAGCACACGGACGGCCTGTATTACATCGCGTACACGCTGCAGTCGTGGACGACCGATTCGTCGAGCTTCGGGATTGCGACGAGCACCGATCTCGAGAAGTGGACGTTCTTGGTGGAGGTGCCGGCGGGAGTGGCGGGCGCGCACGCGACCTGGGCGCCCGAGTGGTTCAAGGATACCGACGGCGTGCACCTGATCGTGAACATCGAGGGGACGCAGAGCGGGTTTCGGTCGTACGATTTCAAGGCGAAGGACGACACGCTGAAGACGTGGGACGCGCCCGCCGAGATGGGCATTGGGCCGAACAACATCGATACGTTCGTCGTGAAATCGGGCGCGACCTATCACGCGTTCTCGAAGAACGAGACGACGAAGTACATCGAGCACGCGACAGCGAGCGCGTTTCGCGGGCCGTGGACGTGGGTCGGCAAAGACGATTGGGCGGGCTGGGGCTCGGGCAAGGAGGGCATCGCCCTTTATCAGCTCGATGACGGCAGCTGGCGCATGTTCTTGGATTGCTACGGCAACTGCGGGTTCCTCTATTCGGACAGCGACGATCTGGACAGCTGGACGGCGACGAAGACGGTGCCGGGCGGGCTGTCCGGCACCGTGCGACACGGCACGGTGCTGCGCGAAGAGACGGCAATGGGCGGGATGGGGAGCGGCGGCATGGCGAGCGACGCCGGTGCGACGAATGGCGGGCGAGCGAGCGCGGGGGCGGGGGGGCGCGGCGGTGGCAGGGGCGGTGCGTCGAGCGACGGCGGGCGCGGAGGTCTCGGGAGTGGTGGAGCACAGACGCAAACGGGCGGACGCGGCGGCGCGGCGGGGGGCGTGGGACGCGGGGGCAATTCGGGTGCGGCGGGCGCGATGAGCGGCGCGGGGACGGCGGGTGCAGGCGCGGCGGGTGCGGGCGCGGCGGGTGCGGGCGCGATGGGGAGCG
>DASUGE010000448.1:0-5330 GCA_036274215.1 Polyangiaceae bacterium
GAAGGCCATCGAGAAGCAGCTCCGCGAGGATGCCGTCGGGCTGCACGCCAAGGCGCAGGCCGACAAGGTGAGCAAGGCGGAGTTCGAGGCAGCGGCGAACCTGTACCGCATCTACCTGACGCGCTTCGGCGCGGAGCCGCAGGCCTACGACGTGAGCTACAACCTCGCAGACATCTGCTTTTACCGCCTGGAAGACGCGATGTGCGCGGCGGATGCGTACCTCGGTGCCGTCCGCATCAAGCCGAACGGGCCGCTCTCGCGCACGGCGCTCTACAATGCGCTCGCGTCACTCGAGGTCGCGCGCGCTGCGGAGTTCGAGGCGGCGACGAAGGCGGGCAAGAAGAACGAGGAGACGCCGACCGACAAGAAGCTCACCGAGGCGATGGAGCTTTACGTTCGGACGTACCCGACCGACAAGCAGATCCCCGAGCTGCTCTTCCGCCAAGGCAAGCTCTATTACGACTACGGCGTGTACGACCCCGCCGTCAGGCAGTGGGGCCTCCTGCTCGAGAAGTACCCGACGCATCAGCTCGCGGCGGGCGCCGGCGAGCTCATCCTCGACTGCTTCAACAAGAGCAAGGATTACGTGAACATCGAGACCTGGGCGCGCCGCCTGAAGAAGGCGCCCGCGTTCCAGACGCCGCAGCAGCAGGCGCGACTCGACGGGTTGATCGTGGGCGCGATGTTCAAGCAAGGCGAGCAGCTCGCCGAGCAGGGCGACCACCAGAAGGCCGGACAGGCGTATTTGCGCGCGGCGCAGGAATTCCCGCGCGAGCCGCGCTCGGCGCAGGCGGCCGTCAACGCGGAGGTCGAGGCGCGGCGGGGCGCGGATCTCGCGTCGCTCGGCGCGGCGGCTTCGCTGCTCGTGAAGTACCACAAGGAGCGGCCCGAGGCGGCGCAGGGCCTCTGGATCGCTGCGACGACGTACCAGGAGGTCGGGCTCTACAGCGAATCCGCGAATTACCACGCGACGATCGCCGACAACTTCCCGAAGTCCGAGCACCACAAGGACGCCGCGTTCAACGCCGTGCTGCTCCGCACGACCGTCGGCGAGCACGACAAGGCGATTCGGAGCGGCGAGACGTTCCGGCGCCAGTATCCGAAGGACGAGTCTGCGGACGAGGTCATGTTCTTGATGGGCAAGGCCCACGAGAAGGCCGGCAAGAACAAAGAAGCCGAGGCGCTCTACGACCGCTACTCGCGCAACGCCCGCACGGTCGACAGCCAGATCGAGGCGCTCGTGCGGCTCGCGACGGTGCAGAAGGGCAACGAGCGCGAGGTCGCGAGCGCGCTCGACCGCGCCGTGAAGCTCGGCTCCGCGAACAAGGGACGTCTCGGCGAGCGCGGCAAGTACTACGCCGCCAAGGCTCGCTACATGCAGGGCGAAGCCGTGCTGCGCCAGTACGAGGCCGTCACCATCGAGGGTGACGTGAAGCAGCTCAAGACCCGCCTGAAGAAGAAGAGCGAGCTCTTGAAAAAGGCGGCCGAAACCTTCCTCGGTACGGCCGAGATGGGCGTCGCCGAGTGGACGACGGCGTCGCTCTACCAGATCGGCTTCACGTACGAGTCGTTCTCGAAGGCGCTCCTGAACTCGCCCCCGCCTCCGAGCCTGAAGCCCGAGGAGAAAGAGCTCTACGCGCAGTCGCTCGACGAGTTCGTCGTGCCGATCGAGGAGCGCGCGCTCGAAGCGTACGAGAGCGGCTGGCAGAAGGCGCTCGAGCTCCAGATCTTCAACTCTTGGACGGCTAAGATGCGCGAGGCACTCGGGCGCTTGAACGCCGAGCTCTACCCGCCGATGAAGGAGATCGGCTTCGAGCTGCGCTCGCGCGGTCCGCTGCCGCTGCCGCCGCTCATCGCCGGTCCGCGCCGCACGCCGAGCGGGCACAGCGAGACGTACCTCGTCCCTGCGCCCGACGCCGACAAGGACAAGGACCGTGACGCGAAGAAGGACAAGGGAGGCAAGCCGTGACGCGCGTCTGGATCCGTTTCGTCGCGCTGCCGTGCCTCGCCTTCGCGCTCGCCGCGTGCGGCAAGAGCGCCGTGCAGGAGGGGCCGAAGGCGCTCCCCGCCGCCAATCCGGTCGCCGTCACGAAGCTCGCGCAGGGCGTGGATGCTTCCAAGGACAAGGGCGGTCGCCGTCGCGCGATCGAGCTCCTCGAGCAAGCGGTGAGCGCGGATTCGCAGCTCTGGGAAGGCCGCTACAACCTGGGCGTTTTGCTCGCGGAAACGGGCGATCTCGTCGCCGCGGAGAAGCAGCTCGACGAAGCGCACAAGCTCGCCCCGAATGCGGAGGACGTCGTGGTCGCGCTCGGCGAGGTGCGGCGGCGCCTCGGCGACTACGCGGGCGCCGCGGAGGTTCTGCGCGATTTCGTGAAGCAGAACCCCAACGCAGGCCTGGCCCGTACCGCGCTCGTTTCCGCGCTGCGCGAGGACGGCAAGATCGACGAGGCGATCGGTCAAGCGCAAGCGGCGCTCGTGCGGCGCGCGAACGACCCGTATGCGCTCAGCGAGCTCGCCTTGGCCGAGCTCGAAAAAGGCGAAGCCGATACCGCGGACCTGCTCAGCAAGGAAGCGCTGAAGACCGTGCCCCCGAGCGCCGTCGCCGAGCGCACCGCCGGCATGATCGCCCTCGAGCGTGGCGATGACGCCGTCGCCTTCCGTCACTTCCAGAAGGCGAGCGAGCTCGATCCGAACGACACGACCGCGCGTCTCAACATCGGTATCGTTCTCTTGCAAGCCGGCGTGTACGACAAGTCCGCGAGCGAGCTCAAAGCCGTGCTCGACATCGAGCCCGACAACAACATGGCCGCCATTGCGCTCGCCGCCGCCATCCGCGGCCGCGCAAAGAAGGACGATCAGGGCGCGTACGCCGAGTCCGAGCGGCTGCTGCAGAGCGTGCTCGAGCGCGAGCCGAAGAACCTCGCGGCGACGTTCAATCTCGCCGTCCTCTACGCAGACTACCTCAAGCGCCCGGCGGACGCGGAGAAGCTCTTCCGGCGCTTCCTGGCGGACGCTCCGGAGAAACACCCGGCGCGCGCGGACGCCGAGAAGTTCCTGTCCGCCGCGACGAACCCCCCGGCGCCGGGCGCGGCGAAGAAGTAACGGCCCGGCGTAGCACGTCTACACACGCACGATTGTCAGCGTTTGATCCAAGCGCCGCAAGTCGTCCGGGTCGCTCGTGAGGACGATATCGCCGCGTCCGCGGGCCGACAACACGACGGAGGCGTCAATCACGTCGCTGGTTCCCGCTGCTCCGCACAGCTCGCCGGCGGCGCGCGCGAGCGGCCCGTCGAGCGCCTGGACGTCGACTTCACGCGCCCGCAAGAAGCGGCTCACCGCGGCCTGGCGGCTTCCGCCGCGCCAGACCTGACCTACGACGCCCGCCGGGACGCGGATGGGTCGACCCTGCTGGAGCGCCAACGCGAGTACCGCTCGCACTCGTTCGTCGCCCCGTTCGAGTGCGATGAGCGCACCCGTGTCGAGGATCAGGCCCGACGCTTGGCGAGGACGCGCCGCGCCCATGTGCGTGCCTTTCGACCAGGCGCCCCGTGTTGACGCGAGAGGTCATCGAGCAGCGCGCGGAGCGATTCTTCACGCGCCTGCTCGGCGACCGCGCGCGCGATGTAGCCGGACACGGAATCGGCGCGGCCATCGCGCACGGCGAGCTTGACGAGCGCAAGCTGCTCCGGCGGGAGGGTGATGGCGATCTTGGCGGCGGTCATACCAGAATCATACTACCCGGCGGCGCCCACGACAACCCTGCCACCCGCGCCCCGATTACTTCGCGTGCCGCTCGAAGAACGCCCACGCTTCGTCGGCAAACTCGAAGTCTTGATTCGTCTTGCCGAAGCGGGACCAGGCGTCGCTCGGAAGCTGCGTCGGGCTCGGCCAGGCGTGGCCGGCTCCGGTGACCTTGTAGAACCAGAGCTCGGGACCGCCGGCAGAACCGTAGCGCTGGCGCTCGACGCTGCTGCTGGTAAGCCCCGTGTCGGGCTCGTACGAGTCACCCGTGACGGTGTCGGGGATCGGGTCGATCGCCGGCGGCCCCGAGAGCCCCAGGGCGGCGAGCCAGGCGTCGCGCGTCGCTTCCATGCCGGGGTAGTGAGCCTCCGGGTACATGCGCGAGCTGCCGGGCTGGTAGCTGATGAAGGGGTCGGTCGTCGCGGCCAGCATGGCGATCGAGATGCGCTCGTGGCCGGGGCGCGGGTGGCAATGGAAGAGCCATGGCCCCGCCGGTTGGAACGGCAGCGGCGCGACGGGCGCGATGGCAGCCACGAGATCAGGGGCCTCGAGCGCGAGCTCGAACGCCATGCCGCCCCCGGCGGAGAGTCCCGTCGCGTAGATGCGTGCGCGATCGATCGGAAGCTCGCGCTCGAGGTCGGCGATGATGCGCCGGACGTACGTAACGTCGATACCCTCGGCTTCGTGCGGCAAAAGGCAGCCTGGAAAAAAACCGCCTTTCGCATTCGGCGTGGTCTCCCGTTCGTTCGGCGGGTCGGGCAGACCGTTGCCGTAGACGACGATGAAGCCGTCGCGATCGGCCAGGGCCTCGAAGCGCGTGTGCATGTAGTAGATCGCCGCGGTTTCGGAGTTCGCCGTGTAGCCGGGGAACACGAGCACGACAGGCGCGGGTCGCGCAGGCAACGCGGCCGGGGCGTAGACCAAGTACCGCCGCTCGCGGTCCGCGGCGCCGATGCGCTGCTGGAAGGTGGCGATGCAACCGCGCGACTGAGCTTGGCCCGCGAGCTCGGGCATTCGAATCGGAGCTTCGGAGCAGAGATGCAGACGGAACGCGGGGGACGCCGGCTGCGTCGCCTTCGGGACGTCGGGCGTAGACGGTGCGGACGCGGAAGGCACCTGACTACAACTTGCGAGTAGGAGACAGAGTGCAGTGCGCGGCATGCTCTGCGGCTGCTCTTCGCACGAGCTACAGCTTCGGACAAAGGAAATACGCCGTGACGAGCCGTCAGCTCGGGGCTCCGCCTTCACCCCCCGGGGTGTTGCCCGTCGCACCACTCATTCCTCCGGCCCCGCCGCGTCCGCTCATGCCGCCGCCGGCCGAGCCACACTGCTGAACGCACCCGTCGCTCGAGCCGAGAAACGCGAGCTTGCCGTCGCGGCAGGCGAGCGTGCTCGAGCAGCACCCGCACGCGGTACAGGTCGTTTGGTAGTCGCAGACGAACGACCCGCTGCACGGGGCATTCTGAGACATGCTGGGTGGACACGACGTGTAGGCCCCCGCGGCGCCGCCCGCTCCCGCATTGCCGGCCGCACCGCCCGAACTGCTCGCTCCCGCACCAGCACTCGCTCCGGCCGCGCTCGCTCCCGCT
>DASUGE010000449.1:0-5942 GCA_036274215.1 Polyangiaceae bacterium
CCGCCGCGCGTCGGCGGGTCGCGGCGCGAGCAGCCAATCCACGAGAGCGAGCGTGAGCAAGCGGCTCGAGCGTCCCCACAGCACGGCGAGCCCGCTGCGGTGCCCCGCGCGACACGCCGCATCGATCGCCAAATCCACGAGCGTCTCCGGCACGCGCGCGAAGAGCTCCGCCGGCGCCGCCGCGAGCGCGCCACCGAGCAGCGCTTGCCACTGCGCCGGCGTCAGCACGGGCGTCTCACGGCAGCGAAGCAACGCCGGCAACAGCGCCGGCAGCACCGAGCCCGGCGCCGACGGCATCACGAGTGGCGCGAGCTCGGGCGTCAAGAGCGCGTCCGCCTCGTGCTCCGGCATGCCCGCCGCCTCGAACGCTTGCCACACCTGCCGGCCGAGCAGCGCGTGCTCGAGCCGCCGCTCCGTGACGAGCGTCGCGAGCCCCGAGACCGCGAGCCGATCCCCCGCGAGTGCCGCGACGCTCGGCCACGAAAGCACGCCCACCGCCGCTTCGTCCGCCACCGTCGCCGCCCGCTCGAGCCGGTGCCGTGTCCGCCCGAGCGCGAGCGGTCCCAGCGTCGCCCCGAGCCGCGAAACGAGCCCGATCGCGGCGCCCACGACGTCGCTCGGCGCGTCCGGCCGCTCGAGCGCCACGGCGATCTCGTCGAGCACCGCCCCGAGCCCTTCGGGCGGCTCCGTCGCGTGCCACGGCCGCAGCAACGCGTGTCGCTTCCCGAGGTGCCGATCGAGCGCTTCGCTCACCGCGAGCACCGCGAGCAGCCACGCGCCGCGACTCAACCAGAACCCTCCAGAGCGCGGAGATGGCGCGTGCTCGATGCGCGGCGCGATCGCTCCGTCCGGCAACGCCATCGCGAGACGCAGCTGCTCGTCCCACAGCGGCTCGAGCGCTTCGCCACCGAGGTGCACGCCCATGAGCTCCGCCGCGCCGAGCGCTCGCACCGCGCCCTCGATCGCCGCCGCATAGCCGGGATCCGAGCTCGCGGAAGGCTCGACGAGCTCGTCGACGGGCAGCTTTCGCAAGGAGGCGCTCGCGACGAGCCGATCCATCGTCGCGACGGCCATACGCGGCGACAAAAGCGCCTCCCCCCAGTCGAAGCTCGGCCCCGTCACGAGCTCCTCGAGCGCGTGATGCTCCGCCGCGCGCACGAGCCAATGTGGCCGCAGCGCCAAGCTCTCACCCTCGCGCGCGAGCACGCCGAGATGCTCGAAGCAGCGCAGCACGCGAAACGCCCCGGGCGGCAGCTTCTCGCTCGCCCGCTCGATCGTCGCGAGCCGCACGCTCGGATCCGCCTGGGGGAGCGCCACCTTCAGCCACTCGAGATCCGGCCCGTGCCGCGCCGATTCCGGCAACAGGTCGGACCACGCCTCGATGGTGCGCCCGCAGAAGAGCGGCGCTTCCGCCTCCGTCGTCACGCGCCGCGCCAGCGAGACGAGCGTCTCGAACCCCGCCCGACGCAACCATCCGAATTCCGGTGACTCTGGATCGAGCCGCTCGCGCGCCCTCCGTCGCAGGAATCCGCGCGCCGCGCGCTCGACTCCGGCGACATCGAGCACCTCCGGCGTGTCCACATCCGCGAGCCCGACGAGCCCAAGCACGTCACCCGCGCTCACGACGAGCCCCGCTTCGACGAGCGCGCGCACCTCCCCGGCGAGCTCGGCCGCTTGCACGCGCGAGCTTCCCGACAATCGCTCGCACGCCCATCGAACCAACGGCTCGACGAGCTCCCCGATCGGCGGCGTTCGCACGACGGTGTAGCCGAAGAGCTCGCTCGTCGGCTCCCACGGCTCCGGTACCGCGATGCACACCCCTGGCGCCACGAGCTCGGGCGGGATCTCGGGCGTTCCGAGCTCGACGAGCAAGGGTCGCGCCTGCGGTAGCTCGCGGGCGTCTCCTTTTGGAACACTCCTCCACTCCGCGAGCCCGCGCGCCGCGAGCCATTGCCCTGCTAGTGACCGCCCCGCGCCGCTCGGAGCGACCCAAATCAACCGATCCCACCCGCCGGGATGCAGCACCGCGTCCGGGATCCCCGGGAACAGCGGCTCCTCGAGCAGATCGAGCCCACGTGCGAGCGGCATCGCGCTCCACGTCACCCACCGCTCCGGTGCCCGCGCCTTCTTCGGCTGCAGGGCCACCATCAGCGATCCCTTCGGCACCCCCAGCACCTCCGACAGAGCACGCTGCGCCTCGGGTCGGGCGGCCAGCCAGTCGATGGCTTCCCCCCGATCGAGCCGGCCGAGGATCGCACCCAACGAGCGGGGTTGCATCGCTGATTCGGCCGGCCAGTAAGTCGATTTGAGGCACGTTTTGGCCAGCTCGTCGAAGCTCCGGACGCTACTTGGCGCGGCGTCCATCAAATCCCGGAGCCAACCCATGCTCCGGAGCGTAGCACCGCCCGCATCGAAGAGGCACGTTGCATGCAACATGCAATTCATTGCAACGATGAACGGAGAAATAGCGGCTTCTACGAGGCAGTCGGAGGCGACGCAACTCGGCTCAGTAGGCCGGCGTTTGAAGGGTTTTTGGGGCGCAACTTGGCCCTTGAGCGGCCCTGCGCGCGCCGATTCGACTGCTTGGACCCTTAGGATCCGTCCGAATTCACTCCAAGGCCGACCGGCAGGTCAGTTGGAGTAGACCCGCCACCCACCATCGTTCAGCTCGAGGATGTATTTCCCGCCCGCGCCGAGGTGGAGGTGCGTGATGAGCTGCTCGCGCCCGTCGCGATCGACCGCCCGGGCGTCCCAATTGCCGGGCTCGGGGACCTTGATGGGCTGACTCTGCCCGGTGCCGATCGCCCGGCCGGACAGGTCCGGACCCCAGAGCGCGTCACCCTCGGGACTGTTCGGGTCGATGCGCTCCTTGCCCGTGGCGGTCACGCGCTCGGTTTTCGCGAGGTAGAAGGTGTTGATCGCGGCGCTCGACAGATTTTTCACGGTGAAATCGATGGCTCCGCTGCCCGTCGGAGTCCGCACCGTGACGAGGCGCGTCGACGGGCCGCCGCACGCGACGGCCACCACGAGGAGGAGGAGCCCGATGAGCGTCGCGCGGCGTGGCAACATGGAAGTGGATGATACACAACGTCGCCGATCTCTTCATCTGGTACCTCGCGTTCGTCTTCAGCACGACGTGCCACGAGGCGGCGCACGCGCTCGTCGCGCAGCGAGGGGGTGATCCGACGGCCTATGCCGGCGGCCACGTCACGCTCGACCCCTTACCTCACATCGCCCGTTCGCCGTTCGGCATGCTGGTCATCCCCGTCATCAGCTACCTCTTCAACGGCTGGATGATGGGCTGGGCGAGCGTTCCCGTGAACGCCGACTGGGGCCGCGCTCATCCTCGGCGCGCGGCGCTCATGGCGCTCGCCGGCCCGCTCGCCAACCTCGCGCTCGCCACGCTGGCGTTCCTCGCCATTCGGCTGCTCATCGGCAACGGGATCCTCGCTCGGCCCCCGGGCGGCGCGATCGGCATCGCGCAACTCGTCGTCATCCCCGAGGGCGTGGCCGCAAGCTCCCCGCTCAGCTTCGGTGCGCGCTTTCTCTCGATCATGCTCGGCCTGAACGTCATGCTCGGCTTGTTCAACCTCGTCCCGATCCCGCCTCTGGACGGCGCGTCCATCGTCGAAGGCGCCGCTCCCCGCGCGAGCGCCCCCTTCTTCAAGCTCCTGCGCGAGGTTCCCGGCATCGAGCTCCTCGGCCTGCTCGCGGCGTGGAGCGTCTTCGGCTACGTCGCGCTCCCCGCGCTCTCGCTCGTCGTGCGCATGCTGCACGCGTAGCGTTGCGACGCGGCACGACGTGAGGCGCCGCGCCGTGTGCGCGACTCAGTCGAGCTTGAACTCGCGCAGCGCGCGGTGATCGTTGCCGGACGACAGCTTCGTCAAGGCTTGCGTCTCGATCTGCCGGATGCGCTCGCGCGTCACGTTCATGAAATCGCCCACCGTCTCGATCGCCGTGCCGCCCTGATCGGCGATATCGAGCGCGCACGAGTTCGCGAGCTCCCACACCTCGAGATCCGGGAAGTTGAGCTTGATCGTCCCCGTCTGCGGATTCACGTCGAGGTAGAGGTGATGCCGGCACGACACGTGCGGGCAAGGCCGCGGCCCCTCGATGCAATCCTGCCGTGTGCGCGGCCGATCATCGATCTGCGCCTCGAGCTCGAGCGCGCGCTCGACGGCTTGCTGCGCCTCGCGCCGCGTGACGCGCAGCAAGCGAATGCTGCGCGAGCGCGCGCGTCGACCGGGGGCGCGTTCGGGTGCGGGGGACGACTCTGCCTCGCTGTGCGCTCGAACTTCGGAAGCATCCAGCGAGGTGGGCATCAGGCCGCGTGCACCGATCCATGCCAAAGGTCGAAGCCCATGGACAGGGTCGGCATGGACCCAGGGCTGCCGTGCAGGCACGGCAGCTCACGACTGCCGCGTGGCGACAATGTGCGCAAGCTTCGTGTTTCGCTTGAGATCTTCCGACCCAAGCGGACGTAGATGGACGGTGTTACAGCAATAACCGCGGCTGCGCGCGCTGGCTCCTCCGACCAGCCGGGCTGCCGCCCACACCTCGACGTCCGTCGTCGCACGGGAGTGCTCCCTTGGCCGAGCTCCGCGAATCGTCCCTCCTGTTCTCTCTCGAGTCCCTGCTCGCCCTCGAGCGCGACACGATCGAGCTCGAGCGCCAGCAGGCAGAAACGCAGCGAAAAGCGGCTCTCGAAGCCGAAGCCCACGCCGAGCGCCAGCGCCAAGCCGAACGCGCGCGCTTGGCGGCAGAAGCCCGCGAGCGCGCGATGCTCGAGGATCGCCGCCAGCGCGAAGAGCAAGCTCGCCTCGAAGCCATCCGCCAAGCCGAGCTCGACCGCGTCCGTTTCGAATCCCACATTAAGAGCGAGCTCGAGGTCGCGGCGCATCGGGAACGCCACGAACGCGAGCTCGAAGCCGTGGCACTCGCCACGCGCGCGAAACGTCTCCGCGCGGTGCTCATCGCTGTCGCCGTGGTCGCGGGCCTTGGGATTGCGGGCACGGTCGCGTTTGCGCTCATGAGCCCACGTGGGGAGCTCGAGCGATTACGGGCGGCGGCTGCGGCAGCACGCACGAACGAAGACGCGCGCGCCGCGGAGCTCCGCGGCATGCTGAGCGACGCCGAGCGGCGCCGTCGCGACCTCGAAGCGCAGCTTGCGGCACGCGCGCACGACGCGGCAGCGACACCAGTGCCCGCGCATTCGGCGACGCCGACGACGGTGCGTCCGGGGCGCCCGGTGCGTCCAACTGCGCCCACGGGACCGCATCGTCCGACGCCGTGCACGGGGGACGCGCACGATCCGCTGAACCCGTGCTTGGGCGGGTAGGGGGCGCTTCTTTCCTTCTTTGAATTCAAAGAAGCGAGCCGGGGCTCGGCTGGCGGGCGAGGCGCCTTCTGCCGTCCTGGGACGGCTCGCGCGGCGCCTCGACCGCTGGGCCTACCGAGTCGTATCCCGAACCACCTGAAAAACCTGGCGAATCTTCGTTGCTCGCGGTGGTTGACAACCACCTCGCCGCGACTAAGGTACCCGCCTCTGCCGCGCGGTGGAGCAGCCTGGTAGCTCGTCGGGCTCATAACCCGAAGGTCGGAGGTTCAAATCCTCCCCGCGCAACTAAAGCGAGAACGCGCACTTAGCCAACACTGGCGAGTGCGCGTTTTTCGTTTGTGGCCAATCCCGTGGCCACACGCGCTTCACGTTGTCGATTTTTGTTCGGCAGCGCGTAATCGGAGTGAGTTCGCACAAGGCGGTGCTCGCGAAGGAGCACCCCATGCCGAAAGCGGCACACCCCACCAAGTTGCGCGACCGCTGGCGCATCCGATGGATCGACGAACACGACGAACGGCAGTCGGCCGTGTTCGACACCTTCAAAGAGGCTGAGCACCAGCTCGCGCTTCGCAAGGTCGAGGCGGAGGAACGTCGCCGCGGTCTC
>DASUGE010000450.1:0-2514 GCA_036274215.1 Polyangiaceae bacterium
ATCGGCGCTGCGCTCGAGCGACCAGGGGACCACCACCGGGACGAAGCGCGGGCCAGCGGCGTCACCACGCGGGCGCGGCGCGGGTTCGGCGCTCTCGGCGTCGGTTCGCGCGCGGAGCGTCTTCTGACGCGCGCGAGACGCGGCAAACAGCAGGCCGCTGCACACGAAGAACGGCAGGGCGGGCAGGCCCGGGACCACTCCCAGCAAGAGCGCGAACAAGCTCGCAACCCGCAAGGCTTCGGGCTGCCCAAAGAGCTGCCGCGCGAGATCCGAGCCGAGCGAGGCCTCGGCGTCTTCGCTCGCGACCCGCGTGACGAGCACGCCCGCCGCCGTTGCGATCACGAGCGAAGGAATTTGCGAGACGAGGCCGTCGCCGATCGTGAGCAAACCGTAACGGCGGAGAGCAGCGCCGACCTCCATGTCGCGCTGTAAAACGCCCACGGCGAGCCCAGCGCCGATGTTGATGAGCGTGATCAAGAACGACGCGATCACGTCGCCTTTCACGAACTTCATCGCGCCGTCCATGGCCCCGTAGAATTGGCTCTCGCGGGCCAGGGTGTGACGCCGGACACGGGCCTGGGCGCCGTCGATCGCGCCGGAGCGGAGCTCCGCGTCGATGGCCATCTGCTTGCCGGGCATGGCGTCGAGCGTGAAGCGGGCGCCGACCTCGGCGACGCGCTCGCTGCCCTTGGCGATCACGACGAATTGAATGATCGACAGGATCAGGAACACGACCGCGCCGACCACGTAGTTGCCGCGCACGACGAAGTTGCCGAAGGCGCGGATCACCTCGCCCGCGTCGGCCTGAAGCAGGATGAGCCGGGTCGCGGAGACGTTCAGTGCGAGGCGAACGAGCGTCGTGATCAGCAACACGGTCGGAAACGCGGCGATCTTGAGCGCATTGCTCGCGTAGAGCGCGACGAGCAGGAGCACCACCGAGAACGTGAGGTTCGAGGCGATGAGCACGTCGAGCAGCCGCGTCGGCAGCGGCAGGATCATCAAGCCGACGACCGTGACGACGATGGCCGCGAGCGCTGCGTCGGCGATCCCCAAGCGCGTGCGCGGTCGTCCGACCCGTAAGGCCGCGGCTGCCGATGTCGGCACGGTGGAGGCTGTCCCGGTCTCCGCCAAGCCCGGCGACGCTAGCCCTAGCTCGGCCGGGTGAACAGACCGACCACGCCCGTGTAGAAGTGCACGTTCGCTTTGCCCTGAAATGGCGCGATTTCGAAGGCGGAATGCATGCCGACCCAGGGCACCTCCGGAAAGCGCCCGCGCAGGATGCGAAGGTCGACATCGGGGCTGCCGTAAAGCCCACTGCCGCGACCGGCGCAGCTCACGTACACGCCGAAGAGCGGCGCCGCACCGCCCGCGTCCCGCCCGAGCTCCCGCACGCACAGCTCGAGATCGCTCCGCGCGCTCGTGGCATCGCGCACCGCAAACGCGATGCGCTCCCCGACCACGAGCTCACCGGCGAGCAAAATGGCGCGCCGCGCCGGGTCCACACCCTGGATCCCCCGCACCAAGAGGTCGCTCCGCGCCGTATCGGCTGGGGTCGTCTCGGGCGCGAGCACCGTGAGGATCAACGGCTGGCCGCTCAGGCTGTCGGCCGCGCCCTTGAGCACGTCGAGCGCCGGCTCGCCGCCGATCTCGAGCAGGAGCGGCCCGCGCGCCGCGGTGATCGGGCGGAGGGGCATCAAGAGCCGGCACGCCGGTGACGCACGCACGCGTGCGGGCGTGAGACCACGCATCAGCATCGCGCCGAGCGAGCCGAGCTCGAGCTTGCCCTCGCGATCGATCGCCGCGATGGGGGCTGCCCCGGTCGTGCCCGCGCCGAGCAGGTTCATGGGCCGGGCGCGAAGCAGCGGCTCGAGGGTATCGACGCCGCCCGCGTCGGCTCGCGCGCACACGAAGGCCGTCGGGGTGGCACCCGCGCTCCGCTCCGCCAAGCGCTCGGCGAGGAGCTGCGCCGCGTCGTCCTGGGTCCCGGCGCTGGCTACGAAGGCCTCCGGGGTCCCGCCACGGAAGGCCAGGGCCGCCGCCGCCGGCTCGCCTTCGAGCTCGCCGCGCTCCGAAACGACCCCGGCACCGGCGGCAATGAGCAGCGGCACCCCGAGCCTGGCTTCTGCGAGCACGCGCCCGACCTCCTCGACCCGCTCGCCGAGGCCACCGCCCAAGAAAACCAACCCACCAGCCGGAGCCCCGAAGGTCCGAAATGATTCGGCGAGGCCCGTCCCAACTCGAGACGGGCTTTCTCCGCGGACTACGACGCTTACCGAAGGTGCGGCCACGGCCGAGCCTACCAAACCTAGTAGTTCCGCATCGACGCCTTCGTCGTCCCCGAAGGATGAAAGCGCTGCGGAACTACGCGCGCCGCGGGGGTAAGGCCCCCTTTGTTAGTAGAAGAGCGGGTAGGCTAGGCTTATAGGGCGGCCTTGGCAGCAAAGTCCGAAACGCTGGTGATGCGGTCGTACGGCGCGACCGACGTCGGAAGGCGCAGAGAGGCGAACGAGGACG
>DASUGE010000451.1:0-6013 GCA_036274215.1 Polyangiaceae bacterium
TGCCACCCGACGCGGCGGTACCCGCGGCGTCGCCGGCGTCCGAATGTCCGGCTACTGCTCCACCCGAGCTTGCCGTCTCGCCGTTGCCCTTTCGATCACAGCCCGGGCCGACGAGGCCGATGCCCATGACGAGCACCGCGATCGCCAGCCCGGCCCGCTCGAGCTCACTGCGTCGGAAGCCAGGAGAACGTGTTCGGGACATAGTTGATGGTAGCTCCGGCCTGAACCTCGATCTGGCGCCTGCGGATCCCTTTGGCGCCGCGCGGGAAAATTCCCTCGGCGGTGAGCGCGGGCGCGGTTGTCGCCGCGGCGGAACGAATCGTATCGTGCGCGGGTCCCGGCATGCTCTTCGCGACGTTCGACTTCTTGCTGTTCCTCGTGCCGGTGTTCGCCGGCTACTGGGCGCTCGCGGGGCGTCCGCTTGCCCGCGGGACGCTGCTGCTCGCGGCGAGCTATTTCTTCTACGCCGCCGGACCCAAGCCCGTCAGCGGGCCGCTGCCGCCACCGTGGACGTTCCTCGGGCTGCTCGTCGCCTCGACCCTGGTCGATTACGTGTGCTCGCTGCGCATCGAGGCCGCGCGCGCGGCGTTCCGAAGCACGAGATTCTGGCTCGTCGTGAGCGTCGTCGCGAACCTCGGCACGCTCTGCCTCTTCAAATACGCGGGGTTCGCCAGCGAGGTGGCGCGTGAACTCTCCGGGCTCCTCGGGGTGCGGGCCGCGATTCCCGCCGTGCACCTCGCGCTCCCGATCGGCATCAGCTTCTATACGTTCCAGAGCCTGAGCTACACGCTCGACGTCTACCGGGGGCGGGTGCGAGCGGAGCGAGATCCCGTGCGCTTCGCGCTCTACGTCGCGTTCTTCCCCCAGCTCGTCGCTGGACCCATCGTGCGTGCCGACGAGCTCTTGCCACAGCTCGCGCGGCCCCCGCGCCTGACGCGAGCGGACGTCGATGTCGCTCTCTACCGCATCGCCAAGGGCGTCGTGAAGAAGACCGTGTTCGGCGACTTCGTGGCGGCGAGCTTCACGGACCGCGTGTTCGCGACTCCGCTCGCGTGGAGCTCCCTCGAGAATCTGCTGGCGCTCTGCGCCTTCACCCTGCAAATCTACGCGGATTTTTCGGGCTACTCGGACATTGCCATCGGGACGGCGCGGCTCTTCGGCGTGATTCTGCCGGAAAACTTCGAGCGGCCGTACCAGGCGCACGACATCGCCGACTTCTGGCGCCGCTGGCACATGACCCTGTCGCGCTGGCTGCGCGACTACGTCTACTACCCGCTCGGCGGCAGCCGGCTCGGCACCGCCCGCACCGCAGTGAACCTCGCGATCACCATGCTGCTCGTCGGCCTCTGGCACGGGGCGGGCTGGACGTTCGTCGCGTACGCGCTCCTCCACGCGTTTGCCATGGTGTTCAACCGGTTGATGCGAACGCGCGAGGGCGCGTCGCGCTGGCGCTTCGGGCGGCTCGCGGCGGCTGCAGTCTCGGGATTCAGCGCGGCCGCGCTCCTCGACGTGCTGGTGCTGAAGCTCGGGATGGCGGTCACGTTCGGCACGGGCGGCGCCGCCGTCGCACTCCTCATCGCGGCTCTGCCGAGCCCGGAGCGCGCGACGCCGTGGCGCATCCCGCACGTCGCGCTCACGCTCGCTTTCAGCGTCCTCTCACGACTGTTCTTCCGCGCGGACGACCTCGGCACCGCTCGAGACATGGCGAGCATGCTCGCTCACCCCGACGGCCTCGGCGTGCGCTCGGGCCTGCTCGGCAACCAGCCGCTCGAGGCCTTGCTCGGCGGGATCCCGTCCCTCGCCTGGCTACAACCCGCCGCGAAGTGGTGCGTGCTGTGGATCATGCTCCTCGGCTTCGCGCTCCACTACGTGCCGGAGCGGTTTCTCGAGCGGGTCGCCGGCGGCTTGCTCGACCGTGTTCCCGGGCCCATCGTCGGAGCCGGGCTCGCGGCCGTGCTCGGGGTGACCCTGCTCTTGCTCTCCGGGCCGCGCGCCAACATCTATTTCGCGTTCTGAGCGATGGACGATTTCGATTCCGAAGACGACGTTACGACGATAGCGAATTCGTCCGTCGCTGCGGATCGGCACGCCTTCGTGCGCTTGCTCGGCGTTGCGCTGGGGCTCGGCGCGGCCATCTTCGCGACGTACGTCGTGCCTCCGCTCGCGCCACTGCGTCCGTGGGTGCCGGGGCACGGCTACATTCCGTTCTGGAACGTCGTCGGTCGGGAGCTGCGCGGCGAAGGGGCCGTCGCGGAGGCGGAGCGCACCCCCGCCGCGGCCCTCGCGCCCGTGATCCACCGAGCCCCGCTCGAGCCGCCGCCTGCGCCGCGCATCATTTCCAAGAGCCCCGGCGAACGCCCGCTCGAGCGCACCGTGCCGGCGTACGTGTCACCGAGTGAGTCCGAGCCACCCCGTGTCGCAATCGAGCCCCGCGACGCGCTCGACGCGTATTTCAGGAAGCTCACGCTCGTGGACCTCAAGGTCCCGGGCACCGTCGCGCGCACCGGCCACTACGGCGACTCGGTGCTCGGACTCGACGGCATCACTTCCGGCATCCGCCGCCGTCTGCAGAGCCGCTTCGGCGACGCCGGTCACGGCTTTCACCTGCTCGACCGCTACCACCCTTCTTACCGCCATCAAGGCATCGACTTCGAGCCGGGAGAAGGCTGGCTGCGCTGCTTGGTCGTCTACGAGTGTGACAAGCGGTACCGCCGGTACGGCTACGGGGGGCTCGTCGTGCGCTCCTCCGGCGGCGCCACGGCGACCTTCGGCTCCCCGCGACGAGATTTCGGGGACGCCGTGTCTCGTTTCGAGCTCTGGTACTCGCGCCTCCCGAGCGGTGGGAAGCTCGAGATTGTCGTCGACGGCGACCGGCGCGTCAGCGTCGACACGCGCGGCGCGGCGCTCGAGGACGCCTGGGAGGTCGTCGAGGTGCCGCGCGGCCGGCACACCTTCATGGTTCGCGCCGCGGGCGGCGGCGAGGTGCGGGCCTATGGCGCAGTGCTCGAGAACGACGGACCCGGCGTGGTGTGGGACGGCCTCGCGCTGATCGGCGGCTCCACCCGCGGGCTGCGCACGGTCGATCCGGAGCACCTGGCGTCCCAAATCCGCCGGCGCGATCTCGATCTCGTGGTCTTGATGTTCGGCGGTAACGACATGGAGAGAAACTACGTCGACCTCAAGGAATCCATGGAGCCGTACTACGAGGAGTACCTCGAGGTGCTCGACCACTTGCGCGCGGGCAAACCGGGTCTCCCGTGCCTCGTGATGAGCCTGCTCGATCACGGCAAGCGTCTCCCGGACGGCAGCATCGCTTCGCGCTCGTTCGTCAAGACGCTGGTGGCCGCCCAGGCCGAGATCGCGCGCCGCGCCGGCTGTGGATTTTTCGACACTTTCAAGGCGACGGGCGGCGAGGGCACGGCGGCGCGCTGGTTTCGCGCGAGCCCGCGCCTGGTCGCGCCCGATCTCGGCCACCCGACGGGGCTCGGACACGAGCTCATCGCCGAGCTGTTGGTTCGAGCGCTGCTCGACGCGTACGCCGACTACCGGCACCGCATCACCGGCCAGCCGCTCGCCGAGCTCGAGCGGAGCGCGGGGGTCGCGCCTCAGCGCGAGGGGTCGAGCGCGCCCACGGAGACGCCCTGAGGCGCGCTGCGCTCGAGATCGTAACGGCGCATCAAGCCCGCCGCGAGCGCCTCCCCGACGCGGGCGTAACCGAGTCGCGTCAGGTGCACGAGATCGTGGGTCGCGAACGGCGGCTTCGCCGACGCCCAGGTGTGGATCGTGCCGGCACCGCCCATAAACGTATAGCCGTCCCAGAAGCCGCAGCCGAGCTCGCGGGCGAGCTCTCTCTGCACGGCGAGCACGTCGACCAGGCGCGGGCGCACGTCGTTCGGCAGATCGAACGGCGCAACGAGGAGGCAGCTTGCCTCCGGCACCGCCTGCCGCAACCGGGTGAGCACCTCGCGCACGCCGTTCGCGTAGCGCCCCAGGCTGAGGCCGTCGTCGAACGCCTCGTTCGTTCCGTAAGCGAACGTCACCAGATCCGGCGCGCGATGACGCATCGCCTCGGACCAGGCGTCGTTCTGCCAGCGCAAACTGTCGACGAAGCGCGCGCCACCGATCCCGAGCGTGTCGAGCACGACGCCGGGCGAGCGCGCCTCGGCGATGAGCCCGTACAGACGCACAGGACCGTCGCCGAGCAAGCGCACCCGGATCGTGTGCGCGCCGGCCGGCGCCGAGAAGCGATAGTAGCCGGGCGACGGCGCCTGCGCGCGCGTTGGAAGGCGGCCGATGGGGACGCCGTCGAGCGAGAGCTTCAGTGTGCCGCCGCCAGGCTGAGCGAGATAGGCGAGCTCGAACTCCGTGTTCGGCGAGCTTGGCGCGAAGGTGACCTCCGCGTAGGCGTCGCCGCTGTTCCCGACGAGCGCCGCGCCGAACAGGCCGAGCGGCTCGGCATCCGTGCCCAGGCGGCTGCGCGCGTGGTGCACCTGCATGTGGCGTTGCCTCGCCTTCGTGTCGAGCGTGCGGTGCCAGGCGTTCACGCGCCCGATAAGGACGAACCCGCGGCCGCCGTCGCCGAAGCGCTGCTGCAAGTAAGTCCGCAGGTATCCGGTGTAGAAGTCTGCCTGCGTGTGCGAGGCGCCGTAGGCGAGGATGCGCACTTTGCCGTCCGGCGCTTCCCCTCGCCCGAGACGCGCGAGCGCCGAGTGAAAATGTTCGAGGCGTTCCTCGTTTTCGATCCGCACGAGCTGACCGAGCGGCGGCGGAGGGCGTGCGCCGTGCTCCGCGGGTTCGGTGACCTTGGCCACACCGAGGACGCGAGCCCGCGCGGCGGACTGCGCTTTCTCGAGCTCATCGCTCGGCGGCGGCCAGCCGAGCTCGACGGCGAGGTCAGCTGTGTCGGTCGCGACGAGAGCGGGGGCAGGAACGTCGAAAGCGGGCGGCTGCTCGACGAGCGACTCCGCCACGGACGAGGGGGCGGGCAACGGCTCGGGCGTTGCCGCCAGCGGTGGCGCGGCAGCGGCGGGCTCCCCTCGCCGGGCCTCGAGCGACCCGACGGAGCAGCCCGCGGCGAACAACACGAGTGGGACAGCGATCCGAACGAACGCCGACAATCACTGAAGAATACGGCGCGATAGCGACCCAAAAAAGGGCCCGCGAGCAAATAGCACGCTACGGCAGGCGAACAGGCCCGCGGGCCGGCCCCGCGCAGCGCTGGGAAAATGCCGCGAACGAGCGCTACGCACCCGCCCGAAAGAACTCCGCGCCACCACTGCGCAGAATCGTCGGCGCATTCTTCGGCTTCCTGCCGAGCGCTTCGACCGCCGTGACCTCGAGGTAAAGGCCCGCGCCCCAACCCGCCGTGCCGCCGTCCTCGTCGCCGCGCGCCGCCGTATCCGCCGACAACGCACGTCGAAACGGTTCGCTCGGCCCCGATGCGCGCGCCAGCTTCACCGCGCCGAGCTCGATCGCGGCCGACGTCGTCTCATCCGCGTGAAGCCACGAGCTCCCAAACGTCAGAATGCCGGCCGTCGAAAACCCTTGCTCGTTGAGGAGCGCTCGTGTTTCGCGAAGCCACACGATGAGATCCCCCGCGTGCTCCCCGTCGACGACTTCCACGTAATGCGCGTGCCCTAGCTCGAGCGCGCGCGCCGTGGTGCCGGGCGGAGTGTCGCGTAGCCGCCCGCGCATGAGCTCCGTGAATGTCGTGTAGCGCGCGACGAAGTCCTCGCGCTCGCCGCCGTATTCGTCGTCCTCGAGGGACAAGTAGGCGATGAGGAGACCGAAGGCGTTCTCGTCGATCATCGGAGGGCGTGATCTACTACGAAAGGGGCCCTTGCCCCCGGCCCCCATGACGCCGCGTGGCACAACGGCTTGCCCAAGCACGGCAGCGAGCCGCTGCGCGCGAGGTGCGGTAACCTGACGCCGAGAGCAGCCCATGGCCGCACCGGAGAGGACGCCGTCGATCGACATTCGCGCGCTTTTGTTGCTAGCGCTCGACGACAAGCCG
>DASUGE010000452.1:0-6163 GCA_036274215.1 Polyangiaceae bacterium
GAAGGCGCGATTGCCGTCCTTGAACGCGAGCTCCGCGCGATCGCTCTCGTCGTCTGCGGCAGAGACCGGTCGCGCAGCAACGACCACGAGCGCGGCAGCGAGCAGCGCGAGCAGTCGAGCTACTCGAGCCATGGATCGCGACCAAGCTTGGGGCGGCGGGGCGCCGAAGGGACCGCAGGCGCGCTCGTCGGTGTCGCGGGACGCGCCGTCGTCGGAGACGGGCTCGCCGTGCGCGGCGCGGTCGGCGCCGTCGGGGTCACGGGCAACGTGCGCGGGGGCTCTTGGCTGAGCTCAGCCGGCACCGGTACCGCTTTGACCGGAACCGGCGCAGCCCTCGGGGTGACCGGCAGCGACGTCTCCGCGCCCGTCGTCGCGAGCGGCAACGGGCTGGGCGTGAGCCACCACAAGCCGATGAATCCGATTGCGAGCAGCGCGAGCAGGAGCGGCGCAATCCACGTGTTGTCTTTTTTGAGAGGCGGTGCCGACAACCGGAACTCGGTCAGCGCCTGTCGCGGATCGACTTCCGCCGCGAGACGGATCGCTTTGATGTCCATCGTGCGGTGCTCGGAGAGCGCCGCGAGCGGACGGGGCGGCACGTAGACGTTCGCCTGCTCGGGGATGGTGTCCCCGGTGCCTTGGACCTGTCGCACGTTGCGCTCGGTTTTCACCGCGAAACGTCGAATGAATGCCGGTGATCGGTACCCCGCGTCAAGCCATGGGCGCAGAGCAGGATGGTGGCTCCGGCGTGTCATGCGCTGCGAAAATAGCCCCATTCGTGTTGACCGACCAGCCGACCTGCCCACGATCCGCGCGCGGGGGGTGGCCCCACGCCGAAAACTGTGGGAGCGGTAGCGGCCGCCTTCGATGTTGCGACGCCTGCTTTTGCCGCTCGGCCTCAGCCTGCTGACCGCCGTCGCCACGCCCGCGTGGGCGACCGCCAAGGGCACGCCACACACGCACGTGGTCCAAAAAGGCCAGCGCCTGGGCTCGATCGCGAAGCGCTACAACGTCTCGATCGACGCGCTCGTCTACGCGAACGGCATCCGTCAAAGGGATCCGATCAAGCCCGGCCAGCGGCTGATCATCCCCGACCGCAGCGACAAGGACGGCAGCGAAGCACGTGCCCTCTACCTCACACCGGGCACCGAGCGCGACGCGCCTCCGACGCGACGCGCCTCGCTCGAGCACAGCAACGGACGACGCCGCTCGGGACCCGCTTGGGAGGACTACGCGCGCACGCCCCGCCGTAAGAACTGGGTCGAGCTCTCGACGCATCGCGCCAAGTGGCGCGGCCTCGTGATCGACTCCAAAGGCAAGCTGCGACCGACGGCACGCGCCGCCATCTGCGAGCTGCTGGACGCGAACGGGGACCATCCGGGCGCGCCCGATCGCCTGATTCGGCTTCTCGTCGAGGTGAGCAACACCTTCGGGGGACGACCGATTCACATCGTCAGCGGCTACCGCACCACCTCCTACTTTCGCGACTCGCGTCACAAGACGAGCCAGGCGCTGGATTTCGCGATCGTCGGCGTCCCGAACGCCGTGGCCCGTGATTACCTGATGAGCCTGGAAAACGTGGGCGTCGGCTATTATCCGAACTCCACGTTCCTGCACCTCGACGTGCGGGCGCGCTCGACCCACTGGGTCGACTACGCCGGCCCCGGCGAGGCGCCGCGCAAGACGGCCCACGCACCGCCGGTCGCGAGCACGGCCGACTTCGACGAGCTCGCCGAGCAGGCCGCCGAAGCTGCCGGGCGCGAGCCGGACCGCGCCGACAAGTCGGATGGCGACCGCCCCGCGGGTGGTGACGCCACCAAGGACAGCTCTCCGTCCGGCAGCTCGCCCCACCCGTGAGCGACGAGCTCCGGCTCGGACGCACGGCTGCGCTCCGCTATCCCGACTTCCTGCGCTTTCAGCTCGCGCGGTTTGTCGCGCTCGCGGGCACGCAGATGCAAGGCGTCGCGGTCGCATGGCTCGTTTACCTCGCCACGGGTCAGGCGCTGTCGCTCGGCCTCGTCGGCTTGGCTCAGTTCCTCCCCGCGTTCGTGCTCTTCCCCGTGACGGGGCTCGCCGCCGATCGCTTCGACCGCCGCTTCGTGCTGCGCGCCTGCTTCGCCGTGCAGACGGCCGCCACGCTCGGGCTCTGGCTCCTGTCGCGCGCTCCGCTGCCGAGCGTGACGCTCGTCTACGTGGTGCTCGTCGTGATCGGCACCGCGCGTGCTTTTGCGGGGCCGGCCGGGCACGCGCTCGTCCCGAACCTCGTGCCGCGCGAGGTGCTGCCGAGCGCCATCTCCTGGGGCTCTTCGGCATTTCAGCTCGCTGTGATGCTCGGACCGGCGCTCGGAGGACTCTTGCTCGACGCGCGCGGAGCTTCCGAGGTCTTCGTCGCGACGGCGCTGCTCGAGGCGGCCAGCGTGGCGCTTCTCTTGCGGATGACGACCGAGAGTCGCGGCGAGACGGGACGCTCGATGTCGCTCGCCACCGTCGGCGCCGGGCTATCGTTCGTTTGGAAGAAGAAGATCCTGCTCGGGGCGATCTCGCTCGATTTGTTCGCGGTGCTGCTGGGCGGCGCCATCGCGCTCCTGCCGATCTTCGCGCGCGACGTGCTCCACGCCGGCGCGTCCGGCCTCGGCCTGCTCCGTAGCGCCCCCGCCGTCGGGGCCGCGCTCACCGGGCTCGTGCTCGCCCTGCGCCCGCTCGGCGGGAAGACCGGCAAGATCATGTTCGCGTGCGTGTTCCTGTTCGGCGTGGCCACCATCGCGTTCGCGCTCTCGAAGAGCCTCGCGTTCTCCGTCGCGACGCTGGCCGTCGCGGGCGCGGCGGACATGGTGAGCGTCTACGTGCGCCATTCGCTCGTTCAGCTCGAGACGCCGGACGCGATGCGGGGACGCGTGTCGGCCGTGAACCTGCTCTTCATCGGCGCCTCGAACGAGCTCGGCGAGTTCGAGTCGGGCGTGACGGCGGCCTGGCTCGGCGCGGTCCCCGCAGCCGTGCTGGGCGGCGTGGGCACCTGCCTCGTCGTCGTGATCTGGGCCGCGCTATTCCCCGCGCTCAGGCGCGCCGACCGTCTCGATCGCGCCGTCGTCTGATAAGGTACGGCGCGTGACGCCCGCCCTGCTCGCGCCCGGCAGCATGCTGGGATCGCGCTGGATCCTGGGAGGATTGCTCGGACAGAGCGAGGGCGCGGAGGTGTACGAGGCCGAGGAAGCGCACCAACGGCGCTTCGCGGCCATCAAGTTCTTCGATCCGGCGTTCGCCTCGGAGCCCGCCTGGAGCGAGCACGCCCGCGTCACACGCGCCCTGTCCGAGCTTCCGGGCCCGGGCATCGCGCGCGCCTACGACATCGGGATGGAGACCGCGTTCAAGCGCCCCTACGTCGCGAGCGAGCACATCACGTTTCCCACGCTTGCGCGCTACGTCGCAGAGCGCGGCGCCGTCTCGCTCCGGGGCGTCGCCCAGATGCTCAACGCGCTCGCGACCGGCCTCGACGCCGCGCACGCCGCGGGCATCGTGCACGGCGGGCTGAAACCGCAGAACGTCTTCGTGTCACCGGAGAACCCGGAGTGGGCACGGCTCACCGACTTCGGCGTCTCGCGCCTGCGCGCAGCGAACGGGCGCGGCCCCCTCGCCCTGCTCGGCTGGAGCGCCCCCGAAGCCCAGGCCGGCTTCCTCACGCCGGCGGGCGATCGCTACGCGCTCGCGCTGCTCTGCTACTTCGCGGCGACCGGAATTCCCTTCTACAACGCGCTCCGCACCCGCGACGATGCGCAGAGCGAGAAGCTACGCGCGACGCGCATCGCATCCGAACGGGCGAAAAATCAGGGCGCCGAGCTCGATCCGCTCTTCGACGACTGGTTCAAGCGCGCCCTCGCGGCGGATCCGAACGCACGCTTCGGCTCGGCCACCGAAATGGCGCGCGCCTTCGTCGAGGTGTTCGGCGGGGGCCCGACGGGAGCCATGCCCGTGCGCGCCTCGGCGCCCCCCGCGCCGCGCCCGAGCGCCGCTCCCCCGCACGGCTACTCGGAGACGGACCCCCTGTCGCGCACGGCGCGCGCGCCCGGCCCCGAATCGGCGGCACCGGAAACGCCGATGGCAGCCACCGTCGCCGTGCCCACCTCCCGCCAACACGTCGGGGACCCGAGCTTTCTCCCGCAGAACCCAGCCTCGCTGTCACGTCCGCCCGTGTCGCCGCGCAGGCTGGGGCCGGTCGTCTCGCTCGCGGGCGCGACCGCGGTCGTGCTGTTGATGCTGCTCGTGTGGTGGATTCGGACGCGCTAGCGTCGCGGCGCGTCGCGTCCCCTCGCCCCAGTGCGCGAGCACCGAACCGCGACGCCGCACGCCGGCCCCCAAAGCATCGGGCGAGCTCAGCGCCAGCGCTGTTTCAGGTACGGCAGGAGCGTCTCGCCGAAAGCGTGCAGGTGATCACAATGCGCCTGCTCGTTGCCGCCCTCGAAGCCCATCACGTGGAAGTTGCCGGAGTCGCCGCGTGACGACGGCGTCATCCCGGGGCGCGGCGCGCTCATGTTCGGCGGCACGCGCTCGACGTTCTCCTGCGCGAGCAGGAAGTCGGCTGTCTGCGTCGTGCTCGCGTACGGCGTCGCGATGGCCGAGTGCGTGATGGCGAAGAGCTTCTTCCCGGCGACCGCGTCGTCCGCGAACGTGAGGAACGGCGCGATCTGCTCCACGGCGATGTGGTGCTCGGCTGCGCCGCCCGGCTCGAAGCTCGCGTGGAGCCCGTCGGCCAAGAGCACCGCGTCGACGCGCTTCGCGTCGCGCTCGTGATCGAGGATGCGGAACACGGCGCCGTAACCGGCGCTCCACGAGCTCAGCGCGATGCGGTTGATGGTCGAGACGGCGGTCGGACACATGTCGTGCAGAGCCGTCTTCGTGCGCTGCAAGAGGCCGTCGAACGAGCCCGCGTAGCGGAAGGCTTCGTCGTACTTGCCGGAGCCGATACCGAGGTTCAGGATCACGAGCGCGGCGTCGATGTCCGAGCGCTCGAACACGGGCTCGAGCGAGGTCGGCGCGCCGTGGAAGTGAATGACGAGGTCGAACGAGTGCGAGACCGTGCGGCAACCGTTCGGCAGCGAGATGACGCGACCACCGACCGTCACGAGCCGCTTCGGCGTGTCGAGCGCGGCGTCGAACGCCGTCGTCTTCGGCGCGAGACCAAAGCCGAGCGCTTGATCGATCTCGGCGATCGCCGGCTTGGTCATGCCGGCCGAGAGCGGGGTGCTCGGGGCCTCGTGAGCGGGCCCACCTACCGAGGTCAGGTAGCCGAGCACGAGAGCCGGAATGGACCGCATGGATAACAAGGCCTAACCTTTGCTCTAGGGCCCTGTCCATCAGAAACAACCCGCGCGATTCACTAACCACTGACACCCACGGTGTAGGATTCCAGGAGCATCAATGCGGCGTCAGACAGCGTTCATCGCAGGAAAACGGCGTGAAACCGGCAGCTTCGACGTCGTCCGCAATCCGTTCGACGGTTCCGCGGTCGCTGAAGTCGCACTGGCGACCACCCTCGAGGTGGATGTAGCCGTCGACGCTGCCACCAAAGTGCAACGCGCGTGGCGTTCGACGACGCGACACGTGCGCGCGTCACTGGCGCACGCTGTGTCAGAGCGCCTCGCCGCGCGACGCGAAGAGCTCGCGCGCATGATCACGCTCGAGAGCGGCAAACCGATCCGCTACGCGCGCGCGGAAGTCGACCGCGCCGTCACGACGTTCACGCTCGCGAGCGACGTCGCGAGAACCCTCGGCGGCGAAACGCTACCGGCCGACGCGGTGCCGCGCGGAGGGCACGAGCTCATCGCCGTCGAACGCGTGCCGCGCGGCGTCGTCGCCGCGATTTCGCCTTACAATTTTCCGTTGAATCTCGCGGCACACAAGCTCGCGCCCGCGCTCGCCGTCGGCGCGCCGCTCGTGCTGAAACCGCCGCATCAGGCACCGAGCGCGGGGCTCGTCATGGCCGAAATCGTGGGCGAGCTCGGCGCGCCCGAGGGGGCGGTCAGCGCGCTGCATGCACGTCCCGACGTGGCCGAAGCGCTCGTGCGGGACAGCCGCGTCGCCGTCTTGTCCTTCACGGGTAGCGATCGGGTCGGCTTTCACTTGCGCTCGCTCGATCCACGAAAGCACGTCCTGCTCGAGCTCGGCGGCAACG